>JAESTW010000695.1 GCA_016763395.1 Kofleriaceae bacterium | reverse complement strand
TCGTTCTCGGGTTGATCCTCGGCTTAACTACGAGCAAGCGCTAGAGATGTCCATGAGCATCGCGAGACATCTCGCCACCATGCGAAAAAAGTAGCGGAGAAGAAGACGATGAAGCTAGACGACTATTTCAAACTGCGTAGACTTGGTTCACCGAGCGTTAGCCCGGACGGTGAATCCCTGGTGTTTACTGTCTCAAGGCTCAATTCTGTGGGCAATGACTACCTTGCCGAAATCTGGCAACTCAATCTGTCCGGGGAACCCAGCTCGAGGTGCTCCCACTCTAGTGCTGTGAATTCTACATCTCCACGGAGAGGTAGTGATGGCAGCCTATACTTCTTGTCCAAGCTACCAGGTGATCCGGAGGCAGACCTTGGAACGCAGGTGTGGAGGAAGCGTGCAGGACAGGAGGAGCCAGAGCGAATTACAGATGAGCCTCTGGGCGTGTCCGACTACCGAATTGCTGCGGGACGCTTGCTTGTGCTTGCCAATGTTATGCCGGGAATCGCTCTCGATGAGCAACGAGCACTGTTTCACGAGCGCAAGAAGAATGGTCCGAGTGGCCAGTTGTACACCAGCATGCCCGTGCGCAGTTGGGACCACTGGACTGCGGGCCCAGTTCCTCATTTGATTGATTACGGTACGGAGGCAGGCACTAGGCGTGATCTGTGTCCGGTGTTTGTACGCGAGTTGAGCAACGACCACGGCTTAGATTGGGACTTGAGCGCAGACGGAAAGACTGTTGCAACGACCTGCATTCGGCCGGGGCCGGACAGGCAAGAGGACAGCTCCATCCTCGTCATTGATATCCAAAGCGGTGAACATAGATACGTAGGCGTGGAAGACAGTCTCACCCATTCGTCTCTTTGCATTTCACCGGACGGGAAACGTATCGCCAGCGTTGGGCATCGGCGAGAGTATAAAAAATCCGGGACTCGCCTGGTTCGTGTCTATTCTCCAACTGAGAATACTCCAGAGGTAGTCTTTGATGATTGGCAAGTGACTCCGACAGTGGAGGCTTGGCATGGCAATGATGCGCTATTGGTGACAACACCGGACAATGGACACGCTCCTCTCTATCGTCTCGACATTGCGTCGTCCGAAGTGACTCGGGTTAGTGCCACGAGCGCTGGAGGAACACACGGCAGCGTTTCCTGTGTTGGGGACAGTGCTGTAGGGATTCGACATAGCTTTGCAAGCCCGCCGGAGCTGTTTAGAATTGCGCTTGAGGCCGCCAGTGAACCAGAGATGCTCACCGCGCTTAGCGGAGCCGGCGAACTTTCCATTCGCGTGGAAAACAAGAGCTGCTCGGGAGACGGGGATACTCCGGTTCAATACTTTTTCTTGTCGGAAGACGAAGAAAATAACGTTCCGGACAAGGGAATGCGCAAACGAGCTACCTTGCTGTGGATTCACGGCGGTCCAGTCAGCTCGTGGACTGATGGCTGGCATTGGCGCTGGAACCCTCTTTTGATGATCGCGCAAGGCTACAACGTCGCGCTGCCTAACCCTCGCGGCTCCACTGGATTCGGACAGGAGTTTATCGAGGGAATCTCGGGCAACCAATGGGGCGTTGCGTGCTACCGCGATCTGATGGCGGTATGCGACGAACTCATAGGGCGAGTTGATGTCGACCCGGACAAGCTAGTGGCAATGGGCGGTTCTTTCGGCGGCTACATGAGCAACTGGGTGGCAACCCAAACACAGCGCTTTGCCGCCATCGTCACCCACGCGAGCCTCTATCGCTTGAGCGCTTTTCACGGAACGACCGACTACCCCGCGTATTGGGCACACGACATGGGGCTCTATCCGAGCGACGATCCAGACGAGTTTGATAGGTACTCGCCACATCGCTTTGTCGACAATTGGAGAACACCCACGCTCATCATGCACGGCGAGAAGGACTACCGAGTTCCGATCTCAGAAGGGCTCATGCTCTTTGAAGATTTGCAGAAGCGTGGCGTTGATGTGAGCTTGCTGGTCTTCCCGGACGAGAACCACTGGATCGTCAATCCCAGGAACGCGCGCCAGTGGTATCAAGAGTGTTTGAACTTCTTGGCAAATCGATTACCAACATAAAGCAACGCCGTTAGGACGCTCTTCTCGGTGCGAGGGTGAAAGGAAGAATTGGTGAGGGCTGACTTCTCGGTCACTGGTGGCGAGTCGAGTAGTCACCAATCTCCCAATATCACCTTGAGTATTTGATGAAGCCCACGCCTCAGGTGGCTTTATCACCGAGGATAGTGCGAATCTTTGATGGGAAGAGTGGGCATCTTTGATGGCATCAATTTTGCCTACCTCGCCCTCGATGTCACACCTTTCCCCCGCCAGCAATGAGATGCCCAAAGCATCGATTACTCAGGAAATTATTCCTGCTACCGAGAGGGCGCACTGGACCAGATATCTTCCAGCGCTCGATGGTGTTCGTGCCGTGGCCATTCTTTTGGTGATGGCACACAACTTCAATTTACTGGAGAACACCAAATCTGTAACTGGCAAAGCCAACGAGCTCTTGTTCAATCTCGGCTGGGTGGGGGTTCAGCTCTTTTTCGTGCTCTCGGGTTTTTTGATCACCAATATCTTGCTGAGTACTAAGGGCAGCTCCAACTACTTTGCGAGTTTCTTCGGACGTCGTGCACTACGAATTTTCCCACTATACTACCTAGCTTTGGCCGGTGGTCTAATTGTCTATCCCTTGCTGTCCGGCACGTCCATCGAAGGTGCAGAAAACCAAGTTTGGCTTTGGAGTTACCTCTCTAACTGGGCAGCGCCGATGGGACAAGAAGTTGGCCTATATCCACACATGTGGTCTCTCGCTGTGGAGGAGCAGTTCTATTTACTGTGGCCCTTCTTAGTCTACTTTCTTAGTCGACGAGGCCTTATGCGAGTATGTCTAGCTCTTACTGCTATCGCCCTTGTTTCTCGAATTGGCATCCGAGTAATGGATATGTCGCCAGAGGCCGCGTACCAGTTTACCATTTGTCGAATTGACGCGATTGCTCTCGGTGGAGTCGCCGCAATGCTGTTTCGTGATCTAAATATTGTCTCGCTCTTCGCCCAGAAGCGCACCCTGATTCGGATCACTCTAGTGGTAGCTGCTGTACTGACTTTTGTTGTTACTAAAGGCGCTCCACGCATTGGGCTGCTCTCTCAAACCATTGGATATTCCCTTTGGGCCATCATTGCGGCCATTTGGGTATACGACGTAGCGACTTCTGATCCCAGAGGCAAATTGGTCCGGGCTCTGAGTTGGCAACC
>JAESTW010000694.1 GCA_016763395.1 Kofleriaceae bacterium | reverse complement strand
TGCCAGACAGGTGTCTTCCAAGGCCCGGTTTTCTAGGCTTAACAAGCTTCGTTCTGCCAGCTCGTCGAGTAAGGGCGATAAGACAAACTCTCTACTTGCAACCAAAGAGCTTTTGAGCAGTGCTGGCATCTCAGCAAAGCGCCTCGACAGAGTAATGGAGCATGTCGCCCTCGGCATGCCAACCAACGCGTCTAAGAGCTCACCAGAAAACTTTCTGCTCGCGCGCAACCAATACGTGCTTTCTTACAGCAAGACCAGAAAAACACCGAATTGGGTTTCTTGGACTATGCGCTTCAGCGATTTGTCCGGCACCTCAAGGCACGACAGTTTTCGTGCCGATGTCACCATTCCCAAAGGCTGGGGCCGAGCGACCGACCTCGACTACGCCGGCAGCGGATACACTCGCGGACATATAGTAGCGTCCAGCGAAAGGCTGTCGGACAAGCGATCGAATTCGAAGACCTTTGTTCTCACCAACGTCCTGCCCCAACTGCAAGCCAACAATGGTGGCCCCTGGCTTCATATGGAAAACTTCTATCGGGACCAAGTAAGTCAGCACAATATGGATGTCTACATTATCGCTGGTGGATTGTACGAAGGCCCCAAAAAAACCATCGGTGCTAACAAAATCGCTGTGCCTTCAGCGACCTGGAAAGTTGCTGTCCTGGTTGAGCGCGGCAAGGGGCTGGAAGGAGTTAGCGCAACGTCTCGGGTTGTCTCCATCATCGTTCCCAATGAGCTTGGCAAGGTCAGCATCAAGCAACCCTTCACAGACTTCCGGGTTTCTCCCCGTGAAATTCAGCGGCGAGCTGGTGTAGAACTATTCGCAGGTCTGCCCAAAGCAATACGCACTAAACTTCTGGATCACGTAGACACCGAAGTGGTGCCAGATAAGTTCAAACAGCTCAAAGCGAAAAAGCCCTAACTTGGTCCTGGAAGTGGTCGCCAAGTAGGGAGCGAGACGATAGGATGCCCCCATCGTGAGCACCTCCGTATCCATACGAAACACTCCTCTCTTGGCCGCCCACGAGGCTCAAGGGGCACGGCTAATAGACTTTGGTGGATGGCAGATGCCGCTCCAGTACAAGCCGGGCATTTTGAAAGAACACAAGGCGGTTCGAGAAGAAGCGGGACTCTTCGACGTCTGCCATATGGGGGAGGTATCCCTGCGAGGCGACAAGGCATTGTCGGCAGTGCAAAACTTGGTTACTGGTGACTGCACGAGCTTGGACGATGGGGCCGCTTTGTACACATTGATGTGTCTCCCCGAAGGCGGGATTGTTGACGACTGCATCGTCTACCGCCGCTCTGCCTCGGATTTCTTAATCATTCTCAATGCCGCCAACCGCAGCAAGGACTTGGCATGGATTGAGAAAAATGCCAATGGCGCAGAGGTGGTCGACGAAAGCGATGACACTGGGCTTATCGCAGTTCAGGGCCCCAAAGCAGTTGCTCTAGTAGACTCGTTGTCCGAATCGGACATCGCAGCGACCGGACGGTTTCGCTTTGTCATGGCAAAGGTCGCCGGTATTGAGTGCATGGTTGCCCGCACCGGCTATACCGGCGAAGACGGATTTGAACTTGCTTGTCCGGCAGGTGACACCGAGGATCTGTGGAATGCACTGCTGGAGTCTGGAGTCGCATTCCCAATCGGCCTCGGCGCGAGAGACACTCTCCGCTTGGAAGCCAAGCTCTCCCTCTACGGCAATGACATCGACGAGACAACGACGCCCTATGAAGCGTGTTTGGGCTGGGCCGTCAAGCTCGCCTCCGGTCCCTTTATCGGCAGTGAAGCGCTAGCCAAGCAAAAGGCTGAAGGCGTGACGCGCAAGCTCGTCGGACTTGTATTGGAAGGCCGCGGTATCGCTCGACCTGGCTACTCCATCGTCGATCGAGACAATTCAGACAACCCAGTACTCGGACAAGTCACCAGTGGCACCAAGGGCCCAACCGTCGGCAAAGCAATCGCCTTAGGATATGTTCCTACGAAATATGCCAAGTCAGGAACAACCTTTGCGGTTGACTGCCGAGGTAAAGACATTTCTGCCACCGTTCACAAGGGACCTTTCTACCGCCGATAAGCTGGCGCATGAAGCCCACACGATTCACCATTTACACCTAACTCTCCTGGAAACACTACTATGGCCGATATAATTGATGACCTTCTCTACACCAAAGAACACGAGTGGCTACGGGCCATGGATGGCGGCAGCTACCAGGTGGGCGTAAGCGCATTTGCGGTAGAGCAGCTTGGAGATGTCACCATGGTCGAACTTCCACAAGTCGGTGATACCCTCGACAAAGAGCAAGTCTTTGGCACTGTCGAGAGTGTTAAGGCTGTGTCCGACTTATTCGCGCCGATCAGCGGCGAGATAACCAAGATCAACGAGAGCTTGGAAGACGCCCCGGAAGCGGTCAATGATGCGCCCTACACCGATGGATGGCTGGTCGAGATTGTGCCGAACAATGCTGCTGAAATCGACGAGCTGATGAGTGCCGAGGCATACAAGAGCTTCTGCGCCGAAGACTAGAGACGCTGGCGAGGAACAGCTAGATTCGCGCTCTAGTTACCTGCTCAGTGGGACGGTGAACTCAGTTTTGGCGAAACACACGCCAGCTCTCTTGCCTAGATCCAACTCGAAAGTGAAAACCAAAGCTAAAGCGAATTCGCTGTGAACTCTGGTCGAGTAAACCAGAAGGTGGATTGGGAAAAGGCTGGGCACGTTCAAACGCGGCGCCCGCCTCGTCGTCCAAAAAGTCGACTCCACTGCTCTGCAGTATTACGTATCGGTCCAGGCTGCCGTCCGGTTTCAAGTAGAGTTCGAGTACGGTTTCACGGTTCTTGACGCCGTAGACCTTGCCACTTGGATCTCGGCGCGCAAACACTCCAGCGGGATGCCAGTTTTGCGCGACTTGACGCTTCATTCGGTTGAAGAAGCTGGCAAATTTCCACTTTTTAGAGTTGAGCGCAGTCGTGTCGCCGGACTCCACGCCATCGATTTTATCCACCGAACCTCCGCCCATCGCGCGCTCGAGCATCTCCTGACTCGGACGTAGATTGAGCGGGCTGCCGCCACCTCCCATGCCAGCTGCAACGGCTTCCCTGCCCTCTTGTGCATCTTGCCCTGAACTTGCTTGCCCGTGATCGCCCAGTTTGGAAGCTAGGCCATTGTCCGCCAGCGCATCACTTCCATCGACTTCGCCAGCCTTGTGCTCTGGTCGATATTCAGTCGCTCGCATGGCCAAGAGAGGAGAAGCACTCACGCGCCCCCCTGCTCCGGGACCAACGCGCGCAGGCTTGGCCTCGCTCGTTGCCACTGCGCTTGGCTCTGGGCCAGCGGGGGTTGGGTCTTCGAACAAGGGTTCTGGCGTATCGGTCGCTTCCAACTCTTTGGCCGCAGGTTTAGCCACCATCTTCTCGGTAGTGCCCCGGGCAACCGTTTCCCGCGCCACCTTGGTATTGTATTCGGACACAAACCTCGCATTGTCCGGTGTCATTTCCACATCGGGGGCCAACACCTCGACAACCTGTCCG
>JAESTW010000693.1 GCA_016763395.1 Kofleriaceae bacterium | reverse complement strand
AGGCTCTGGCCACTCGAGTCGATGAGTTAACTTCGCCAGAGACAGCAATCTCCAAGCTAGCAGTTGAAGATTTGTATTTGTGCACCGCCGTCCTGGACGGAAACTCCATGGCCTATGTCGCGTTCGACTACAAGCTGCGAGCCAGCGCAGAGCAGGCGGCAAAGCGATTCAAAGTCAGTGCGGACGTTGTTGACGAACTCGCCCAAACTCTCTTCGAGCATCTTCTAATTCCCAGTGGAGACAAGCGTGCACGCCTTCACGAATACGCGGGAAAAGGCGCCCTTTCTCGGTGGTTGCAAGCGGTAGCAACTCGGACACAACTCAACGCAATGCGGGGAGTCAAACGCGAGGTCCTCATCGATGACGGCGCTATCTTCGACGCGCTAGTGCAACCGATGGGAGCGACAATCGAGCCATCCAAACCCCAGTATCAATCAGCGCTGAAGTCTGCGTTTACTCGAGCACTAGAAGAACTCGCAGACCAAGATAAGGCCTTGCTCAAAATGGCATATATTGAACGAGTAAACCTCGAAGGCCTCGGACGAAGTTTCGGTTTCTCCAGGGCGACCGCACATCGCCGTTTGGCCGCCGCTCGCGACGCTCTGGCAAGCGGTATCGAAAGCTGCCTCAACTCCGAGTTGAGCGCCACAGGTGCTCTCTCGCCCTCACAGTTGGCGAGCATACGCCGACTCGTACAAAGTCAGGTATCGGTATCAATAGGACGGATATTAAACTCCTAACCCCAGTTACTCGCTGGGAAAGCGGCCTCGCAAGTACACCATGACATCGGCTATCGCGGAGTCGTTGAGAATCGTCATTTGCGCAGGCATTCGTCCCTCGCCATTGCGAATCACCCCCGCCAACGCGATGTCATCGTGAGTACCCAGTACCTCGCTGAGCACAGGGCCAACACCACTCGCTCCATCGGCTCCGTGACATATGGAACGGGCGCAGGTCTCCTCGAAACGCATCTCCCCTCGAATCGGATCTCCGTTTGGTAGAAGAGTCAGAACCTCGCCAATATCACCATGACTATGACCATCACCGTCACACCCGGACAAGTAAAAGGACAAGGAAAAAGAGGAGAGCGAACAAATACCCATCAACGCAATTCTACTGGCTTGAGTACTCATCGAGCTCGGCAGCATCAAGCAAAAGCTTTTTTTTGTCAACACCTCACTTCTGAGTCGGCTTGACAGCTGATATCACTCCAAATGAACTCAGAGTTTTCATCAACTCCTGGTTAGAGAAAGGCTTGCCAAGAAAGGCATCAGGAGGTTCTTTGAAATTGTTTACGATCTCAGTATCGATGTTTCCACTGACGAGAACGATTGGAACTTTCTGTGTAATTTCTCGCAAGGCCACGATTACTCGGTCCCCTTTTAGTCCGGGCATCGTGTAGTCCAAAATCACCAAGTCGATACTACGGTAGTTCTTTTTGAAGACTGCTATTCCCTCCGAGCCCCCAGACGCCAACAAGCTGCCGACTCCTGCATGCGATAGCATCGAAGTCAACACCCGCCGGACTAGCTCATCGTCGTCAATTACGAGAACAGCACGCTCGCCATTCACCGCGATAGAACTATCGTCAGCTTCGATATCGGGACTTTCTTTTTGTCCGGATATTGGCAGAAAAATAGAGAAGGTTGTGCCTACTCCGACTTCACTCTCGACCTCAAGCGCCCCACCGTGCTCTTCTATACCGCTGATGACAACCGATAACCCGATTCCATGACCTGTTTCTTTGGTGGTTACATACCGGCCAAACACATTGGAGATTTGGTCATCGGACATTCCAACTCCTGTATCAATCACCCGAACACAAGCGTAGTGCCCCGAACCCAGAAAAGTTCCAACAATCGCGTTGGCGAAGGATTCGGCCGAGCGCTCTACCATCTCTGTCTCAATCCGAATACTTCCCCGACCGGGGATGGCATCTGCCGCATTCTTGATGAGATTCATGAGCGCCTGCTGAACTTCGATCTGGCTCCCGTAGACAGACAATCCGCTCTGGGAGAGCTGGTACCCCAAGGTGCATTGAGATGCGGTGTACATCGTTGCAATGCGTTGCGAGCACGAAATTAGATCATTTAGATCAAAGTGCTCCTTGTTTGCCGGTTTGTGTCCGGCGTACGCCAGAAGTTGGCTGCACAAGTTGGCTGCCTGCTGAGTCGCCTCCAAGATCGTTTCGACGTTGTCGCCAATCTCGACGTTTTCTCCGACTTTCATCCGTATTATCTCAGCCGGCCCGCTGATCGCAACCAAGAGATTGTTAAAGTCATGCGCGATTCCACCAGCGAGTATTCCCAAGCCTTCGTGGTGCTGCCGCTTTGCCAATCGACGCTCGAGAACTAAGCGGCGTTTCTCGACTTCTCGCTGGCAAAGCTCTGCTGCCATTCTTTCGACCACCAGTTGGAAGAGAGGCAAGGTAACGACATCTACGTGTACCGGACGATCGTGAATCAGCCCGACATGTCCGAGTAAACCTCCATCAGGATTGGCGATCGCAACCGCGAAAAATGCTTGCGCTTTACCTACCTCCAAATATTCGAGTTGATAGTTGTCCCGGACATTGTCGTGGATCCCAATAGTACCACCAACTGCCAACTCAGCACATGGTCCATCGGCAATGGAAATGGTGCCGCCATATTCCCAATTACTGGCGACAATCTGTGCCAATCCACCGCTTGACTCCCCCTGATCATGGATAGCGACGTACACGCACTTCATTCGAGTTACTTCCACCAAGGTCGAAACCAACTGGCGCATGGTACCGCCAGCACTCAGGGCGGTCGAAGCAACGATTTTCATTGTTTGCATCGCGCGGCGATAGCGCAACTCAGCCTCAAGGCGCGGTTGGAGCAGCCGTAGCAAAGCACCGGCTGACCTGGCCTCCTCGTCGGACAACGCAGAACTGTGCAATAGAACGATAATCCCCAGCGGCAAACCGTGCTCATCGAGCAAGGCCAAGCCCATGTACGCCTCGATACCCATGTCAATCAGCAATGGATCGTCAGGGAACTGCGCTGCAACATTGTGTGTGCAATAACACAAATCTTTAGACAGGACTTCTTGACAGGGCGTTCCGAGCAAGTCATAAGAAAATTCGTCGGGGCACATCCCATCGCTTTCGATCACGAGAGCATCGACTCGATCAAAGTCCGCCCCCGTCAACTCTCCGACAAACACACAGTCGACGGCGGTTTTTTCAGCCACGTAATCCACGGCCCAACGAAGAAACCCTTCTTTGGGCGATTCCAACAACCCCGGTAAAAGACTGGCGTCAGGAGTTCCCAGCATGTCCAGCAGCTCAGGGACGCTAAGGGCATCCTCCCAAACATGCCACGGGCCACTGCCACTCTTGGCTCCGCTCGTGTCGTAACCTGTGTTGCTCACCCAACAATTGTACACTATTGCAAGCTGGCTGCCGCGCGCCAGGTGTCAAGCGAGGTTGACACCTGCCGGCCGTACTTCGCTCCTAAAACCGAGCGAGTTCTCGGAAGAGCTCGAAACGCTCTTCGATGCGCGTTTCATCCAAGCCCTTAAGCCCGTCTAGCGAAAACTGCTCCACTGAGAAGGACGCCATCACACTGCCGTAAATCATGGCGGTGCGAACACGCTCTGGTCCAAGATCACCCTCCACCTGTGCCAAGTAGCCCATAAATCCGCCGGCAAAGCAGTCGCCAGCTCCTGTTGGATCTCGGGGTTCTTCCAATGGCAATGCCGGAGCGAAGAAGTTGCCTCCCTCGTAGAAGAGCATCGCGCCAGCATCACCGCGCTTGATGACCAGAGTGCTAGGCCCCATCGCGCGGATCTTCTTTGCGGCTTGGACAAGATTGAAATCACCCGACAATTCGCGGGCTTCTTCATCGTTGATGATGAGGGTTTGAACGCCAGCAAGTGTCTTGAGTAGATCCTCTTTGGCTCCTTCAATCCAGAAGTTCATGGTGTCCGCAGCAATTAGCAGTGGTGTTCCAACTTGGCCCAACACTGAGGTTTGCAGGCTGGGGTGGATGTTGCCCAAAAAGAGCAAGTCGCTATTCTTCTGAGAGTCGCTTAGCTTGGGATCGAAGTCGCCAAACACGCCGAGACGAGTATCGAGAGTCTCGCGAGAGCTCAAGTCGTCCGAGTACTTGCCCTGCCAGAAAAAGGTATCGCCAGACGCCTTCTCAATACCAGAAATGTCGATTCCGCGGCTTTCGAAGAAGTCGAGGTGCTCTTGCGGAAAGTCATCGCCAACAACGGCAACCATTGCCACTTTGTTGGTGAAGTAGGAGGCAGCAGTTGCGAAGAACGAGCCAGAGCCGCCTAGAATTCGCGGGTGGTGGCCGAATGGGCCGTCAATGTCGTCAAAGGCAACAGAGCCAACAACCAAGAGAGAGCGATTTACTGATGTTTTCATGTTCGTAGGTACTTTTCTATTATTGGCCCTAAGCGTTTCCCCGTCTCTTCGGGAATGGCATCGGGTGAAGTCATTATGGCGTACTGCAGCGCATTGGCCGCGATACAGGTGTGTGCGTCCGGGAGTAGCGCGGGTAGATGAGAGACAATCTCACGTGCAAATTCAGCGTTTTTCCTAACGACAGCAAGGACCGCCTCGACTGAGACATCCTCTTCGTCCTCGTGCCAGCAGTCGTAGTCGGTACTGAGCGCCACTGTGCAGTAACTCATCTCGGCTTCTCGAGCGAGTTTGGCCTCGGGCATATTGGTCATCCCGATAACGTCAACGCCCCATGTCCGGTACATGTGAGACTCGGCGCGAGTCGAAAATTGTGGCCCGTTCATGACCAGGTAGGTGCCGCCTTTGTGGATGCGCAAGTCGCGCTTGCTTGCCCCGGCTCGCTCTTGCGCCAGCCGGAAAACGATGTCCGATAATACCGGGCTGATGGGATCGGCCATACTGACGTGGGCCGCAATTCCCTCGCCGAAGAAGGTTCCGGCGCGTCCTTGGCTGCGATCGATGAACTGATCCACAATCACGATATCGCCAGGCCGGATGTGCTCTCGCATGGATCCCACAGCGGAGAGGGAGAGTATCCACTGCACACCTTGTGATTTAAGCGCATATATATTCGCCCGATAGTTAATCTCGTGAGGCAAGATCGTGTGCTTAGCGCCGTGTCTCGCGAGAAAAACCAGTGTTACATCGCCAATTTGCCCCACCATCAGTGGAGAAGAAGGTTCACCAAAGGGAGTCTCGACGGAGACCTCGCGCAAGTTCTCCAAGTTGGGCAGATCGTAAATTCCGCTGCCGCCAATCACACCTAACACTGCTTTTGTCATGGTCGGTGCGCGGTGTACCATTTACTCTTTGGGTTATCAACGTGAGTGAAGAGGTCGATACACTAGTTAAGGAGGGGCGCCACGGCGATGCGGCGCAAGTGGCTCGTGCTGCCCAAGACTTCGCGCGGGCGACCGAACTCTATGAAGGCATCTGGCAATTTGCCGACGCTGCCGCCTGCGCCGAACTCGACGGCGACTTTCCTCGGGCATTGTCAAACGCTCTGGAAGCAAGAGACCGGGAAAGTGCAGCTCGCTATGCCGAGGTATTGCACGCGCAAGGGGACGAAGGCAAAGCCCAAGCTCTCACTGTCTTCGCCGCGCGCCGGCACTTTGCCAAAGCCGCACTGTTGGCCGAGGAGTTAGAAAAGTTCGATGATGCAATTTCTTACTACCAACAAGGGCATTTGGATCTCGATGCAGCTCGGTTGATGATTGCCGCCGATCGAAAGCGAGAAGCGGGAAAGCTACTGGAGCGTGTGGTCAAGAACCTCGACGCGGGAGCCCTACGCAGTCAAGCCAATTTACAGCTAGGGCTACTTTTGTCCGAGCTGATGCAACACAAGAGCGCAATCCGCGCGCTTCAGGACGCTACGACAGACGAGGCCAGCCGGACAAAAGCGCAGCGGGCATTGGTGATGGAGTTTGCCGCCTTGGGGTTACGCGACGCTGCGAGAGATATTCTTAGACTACTCCACGAGCGCAACCAAGACGTTCCCGTTTCTCTCGAGGAATTCATTCGCGCCGAGAGAAAGCCTGCTAGCAAAAGAAAGCGCGAGCAAGTACAGATCATCGGTGGCCGATACAAGGTAGAGGAGCTTCTCGGTTCCGGCGCTTCTGGCCGTGTCTACCGGGCGATTGACCAAGTCCGCGGCCGAATTGTAGCGATAAAGCTACTGGCAGGATCTCATACCCATGGCAGCGAAGCCTATGCGCGCTTTGCCCGAGAGGCCAAGCTGGCCACCTCCTTACATCACCCCAATTTAGTAGAGACCTACGACGTGTCCGCCGAGCAAGGGTATATGGTCATGGAGTACATGATGGGCGCCTCGCTCGAGGACAAAATTGACGAGACGATGAGCCCAGCTTCGGTACGGCGCCTGGCCTTAGACGTCCTGGCCGGTCTCGAACTGGCGCACAAGCGAGGTATCATTCACCGAGACATCAAACCGGCCAACATTTTCTTCGATGTCCGGGGAACCGCCAAAATCGGTGATTTCGGTGTCGCTCACTTGCTGGACATGGGACAAACCCAGACCGGCGGCCTCATCGGAACCTTGGCGTACATGTCGCCTGAGCAAATCACCGGCGCACCACTATCGATTGCCGCCGACCTCTACGGCTTGGGTGTAACCATCTTTCAAGCGCTCTGCGGCAGACTGCCCTTTCTCGGCCCAGATTTTGTCGCGCAACACCTGGGTGACACAGCGCCCGCCCCTTCCAAAATTTCGGACTGTGACTCTCACTGGGATCCAATACTGCTCAAGCTCTTGGAGAAAAACCCAGGCGATCGCTATGACTCAATCGAGACTCTTCGCAATGCCCTCTTGGCTCTCGACTTTAGTGAGCAAGTATCCGCCTTGCTCCTTCCGCGAGCATCGGTGTCCGATATCTCGGAGCCCCATCAGACCGAAGGGGAAGGCTCTGACACAGAGGCTGATGATGACGAAAGTAGCGAACCCCAAGAAAAAAAAGAACGCTACCAGCACGAAACCGATTTACGCGAAACCGGACATTCTCGCTTGTCTCGTGCGATAGACACCAATCTAAATCGTACCGTCATTATCGAGCGCTGGAATGAAGTACTCGACGAAGAGAGTGAACGGCGCTTGTTTGCACTCGCGCGCGGCGGTGGGCCTTTTTTGCAACGTTCCCTCAGCTATGACCGCAGTCAAGGTGTGGCAATCTTCGAAGCGCCGACGGGCAACATATTGGCCGAGCGAACCGAGCCACTGTCCACTCGTTTGGCGCTGAGGCTGTTTAAGCGCTTGGCTCGTGCCGTAGCATCTTTGCACAACAATGACCGCTCGCACGGTTCTATCAACGGAAACACAGTGCTTCTAGACGAGCGCGGCCACCCTACAGTGCTAGTTTGTGGTTTAGAAGTGAACCCCGACACGCAGCCCAGCCCCAAGGAAGACGCGAATCGCATTATTGAAGTGGTACTGGCTGCCATTGTCGGCGATGTATCCGACGATGCCGCGAGCACCTCGGACCCCGATGCCCAGGATGACTCGAACACCGGCGCCCCGGGCGAAATCTCACCGGACAACCCGGACAACCGACGTATCGCAACCTTAGTAACTATGATTCTCCCCGACGCGCCCGACCGAGTTAAGGCTCTGGCAGGAATGCCCGTTGGTGACGGAGAAGAACTCTACGCATTTGCCGAAGCACTCGAGCTCCAGCTTCTCGAGCAAAAACAGAGCACGAACTCATGAGTGAGCGCATGGAGGTCACGACGTATTTTTTGGAGATGTCCGAAGCTACTGATCAGCCCCAAGCTCCGTGTCCCGAGGAGACTTCGGTCTCGCGAACTTCTCCGAGCGCCCGAGCCTACCTCGCTCTCTACGAGGGCGTCGGAATTCGCTGGCTGTGGTACGAGCGCAGTGAACTCCCTATCAATGAGCTGCAGGCGCTCATCGGCGATTCGCGAGTTGCAATTCACACTCTCTACCACTGCGGCGAAGTTGCCGGCTACAGCGAAATCCGAAGAGACCCAAACGGCACAACGCAGATCCTCTACTTTGGCCTACTGCCTCGATTTATAGGCAAAGGCCTGGGCCGCTATTTTCTCGATTGGACCGTTGCACACGCATTTGAAGGACGCACAAAACGCGTGCGTGTACATACCTGCTCTCTCGATCATTCGCGGGCGCTATCGACCTACCTAGATGCGGGCTTTCGTGAATACAAACGGGAATCTGGCTGGGTAACCATTCCAACGCTTGCACTAAAAAGGCAAAACGAAGAGCTTGCCCGAGAATCTGGCTAGATGTGCCCGTTGTCATAAAACGAGAGAAAATGGACTCACCTCTGGTTGCAATGCGCTAGAGTCCCGGCCATGAGCACCAGTATTGAGGCTTCCATATCGCGGGTGCTCGAAACCTCTTTCGGCTTCGGCTCGCTGCGTCCGGGCCAGGAAGAAGTCATTGTCAGCGTCTTGCAAGGCGAGGCCGTAGTCTCGGTAATGCCAACGGGCGCGGGCAAGTCTCTTTGTTATCAGCTTCCAGCGGCTCTACTGGCCGAGAAGGGTGGCATCAGCATCGTTGTTTCCCCTCTTATTGCCCTAATGAAGGATCAAGTTGACAGCCTTCTCGCGCGAGGGGTTCGGACAGCGGCACTCACCAGCGCAGCGAGTCCCGCGGAACAAACAGAAATTCTCCAAGGCATTAGGCGGGGCGACTACGAACTTATCTATGTTGCTCCCGAGCGTTTCCACAGTGGGCGTTT
>JAESTW010000692.1 GCA_016763395.1 Kofleriaceae bacterium | reverse complement strand
CTGCTTCAGTTTGTGCACATAAGGATATTTCAGACCTCGCACCCCGAGTTGTCTCCGATAAACTCGTAGAATTGGGGGTGCCAGCGCCGAAAGGCAGCGAGCCGACGCTGTTTTTGTGGTTTGTCCTCTATATGCAGTTGGAAGTGATTGGGGTGAAAGCCAAGGCGACCGAGAATGCGAAGTGGCAGGACATGAAGAGCTTCATGACTTGGTACTCGGATGCCAATGGGCACTTGCTCGCCGAGAACTGGCTTAAACGGGACACTGCGGGCTACCTGGATAGCTTGGAGGCCTTGGGCCGCAAGCCGTCAACCATCAATCGGGCGTTTCGGACAATACGAACTTTTGTTAGATGGTTGCAAAAACGGCCCGGCCAGCCTCTAGTGGATGACCCGGTACACGTCTCGATGGAACGGCGACAGCAAAAGCGAGAGCCGAGCAAGCTGGTTGACTCGGTCATGTGGGGTTTGCTCAAAGCGGCGGACAACTTGGTGCTGACCGAGGCGAAAAACAAGAATGCTAGGCCCGTAAGAAACCGGGCGATCTTGGTTGCGTTAAGAGAGACTGGGTTGAGAGTGAGTGAGCTTTGCAACCTCAATCTCGGGCAGTACGAAGATAAGTATTTGAGAGATGTGAAGCGGAAAGGGAATCGTATCGATGACGTCTATGTGCCTAAAAAGGCTAGGAAGGTCATTGAGGAATACTTAGCGACGGAGCGACGCAAAGACGACAAGGGGGCGGCGAAGGGAAATCCGCTATTTTTGTCCGGGCGACAAGGGAAGAACGAGGGGCGGCTGACGCGGAGGTCGCGACGATATTGGACAAACTCGCAGCAGAAGCGGGCAAGTATTCGGGCGGCGGCATCGAGATATATCCGCATATGCTTAGGCACACCTACGGGTCGAAGATCATGGCCAAGACGAGTTCAGAGTCTCAGACGGCGGAGTTTTTGGGGCATTCGAGCACGAAATACACGGGGATGTACATCGGACTCACGAAGCAGGAGCGGGAGGACTTACTCGACGAAGATTGAGCCCTTCTCTATGCCTCTGGGATGGTCACTTTCAGCCCTGGCAGGTAGACGTCGACAGGGTTATCTCCCTTGTCCGCATTGTCTGAGAGCACATTCCTCATTTGCTCTTGTAGCTCACGCTGAGCAGACTCGAGTCGGTCGGTTATCGTGTAAGCATCCGAGGTGTCCACGGTGATAGTTCTGCCCTGAGAGACGTCGAAGGGTATTTTGTCTCCTTTTCGAATCATCTGAATTGTTGGCATCTTGCACATGTGCCGAACCCCTAGTTCGTAGAACGCATTTGGATTACTAAACGACAAATCGGCCACGCAGAGCCTTGCTCGAGCAAGCTGCTCGAAGATCTGCTTGTTAATGAGCCCTGTCTTCGCAATTTTGTCCGCCCTGACCACTTTCAACTTCATAGCCTCGGCAGCAGGCTCCAAGACATGCTTGAGCATCATGTCGGCATGCTTGCGGACGTCGGTGCTTTCGGACCCGATGGGAGTGATATAGAAGCAGATATTCGACCAGTCTACCGCCTCGCCTGCGTCTTGGCCGTCCTCCCGACTTCCACCTTCGGCCCCCTCTTCGGTCTCGCCATCCTCGATGCTGGTCGGAGGCGCGGCGGACAATCCTTCAAGTCTGATCGATGGCGGCTGGCCAGCTTGCTCGACAATAACCCCAGCGGACTTCCCGTTCTCCCTGATTAGTTTTTCGGCTTCTTCGGTTCTTTTGCGTGGAACACCGTACTTAGACTCCAGGACGTTGGGAAAGTGCTGCTCATTGGGAAGGGGGTGACCGTTGTAGTCCGAGAAAAATTGACTAAGAATTCTCGGTGTGAGCACAGCCTTTCTGCGGCCTTCGCTCTCCTCTCCTGAGAAAGTAGGCGCGACAATCTTCCTCCCAGTCTCGGTAAGTCTGTACTCCTTGTCTTCGAGCTTCTCTGCGACACCGTATGCGCAGGCACCCCAGATAAGGTATTTTGTCCGACTGTTACTGGCACCCAAGCCAAGCCCCTTCGCAAGTTCGTCCCAGCTGGCAGTTTTTCCCGCATAGTTTCCATGGATAATCCGAGGAATCTGCAGGGCATCGTCAAGGGTAATGCGAGGCAGGTCAGACGTCGATACCTGTGGGTCGCTCTTCTTAGATCCGGACTTCTTCTTGGGAGCAGCTTTCTTCTTGGGAACGGTCTTCTTCTTGGGAGCCATGCCACATTGTCTTCTTTTCTTTTGAGCAATTCCAAGCTTCTGTCATACAAAATGGCCTGGCAGAGTGGCCCGATGGCAGACTGCCTTGATTTCGTCGCTATTCCTCGGAATTGATGCTTTGAACATCTCCAGCGACCCGGACTTCGCCATCTACAACTTCGCCGTGCAATGAGAATGTTGAGTATCCGCCGTCGCAATCAAGATCGCCGTAAGCGAGAGCAGTGTAGCTAGCGCCATCATCGCTAACAGTGAACTCATACGAGTAGTAATGAGGATCCAGCATGGCGAAGTCCAAGGTAGCCCAGGCGCCGCCAGTCCACTGATTCATGGGGACGCACTTGCCACCATTCTTGCAACACTCGCCTAGCGGCGGGGTGATCGGGGCACTTTCCGGGAGCCGCTTCGCGCGGCGGTAGTAGGCTTTGGCGCCATTCGATATCAGCTTCAACTCCTCTTTTGCCTCTGCGCTCTTTGGCCTTTTTTTAAGGAAGTCTGCAACCTCCTCGTTCGGTGGGGGACTCTCCTTTTCTTTGGTGCCCTCTTTTTTACAGGAAGAAGCCCATCCGGCGGCTACCCCCAGTAGTCCCAATACCACGATCATCTTTGCGTTCATGCGAGCACCCTACTAGTTGACACCCACGGACGACAGCTCGCTGCCTATCCGCATGAACTCGCGGCAATTCTCGCCATACTCCGAGTACCAGGCGAGCATCGAAAGCAAGAGGGCTCGGTGGTGCCTATCGCTACTACGAAGCATTCCCCCGATGTCGGGATTTGCGGCCCCTCGGTACAGGTGCGACACCAAGCTCTGTAGCTGCAATGCCATCGTGTACGTTTGGGTTTTCCTGTGCGCCTGTGGTTCCGGTTTGCAACATCGCTCTAACCTATCACCGCTGTCCGACCTGTAGCCTGTGGTTCTGAGATTTTAAGACTCTGGAACGGCGCCCCGATAAGCATCCGGCCAACTTTGAGCGCCCAAACCGAACGGCGTAACCTGCTGTTTTCATCCAAAGCACGCCGAATTAACGGCTTCCCGAACGGTGCGCCGCGTTTTTCTCGATTTTATTCCGGATCACTAGCAACTTCTCGCGCGCTTTGTCGATACCGCCCCTGAATCCGATGCAAACGACGCATTGGAG
>JAESTW010000691.1 GCA_016763395.1 Kofleriaceae bacterium | reverse complement strand
TAAACCCCACGAGGGTGCCCGGCCAGTTGGTTTCAAATGCACCAATCGCTTCCAATACAGCTCGGTTGGCATCGGCAACTGCATGGTGACACTCATCGTAGATCACAAGCCTAATGTCTCGCCCACTAAGAACTTGTCCTATTCTGTTTTCGTGCAGTGATCGTATGGATGCAACCAGCACCCGGGCCTTTTTGCTAGCGCGATTTTGTCCCCCTTCGACTTCAACTCGACGCGTATCCCCCACTCGGCTGAGCGCTGCCTCAATTTTGTCTTTCGCTTGGGACAAAAGCTCATCCCGGTGAGCCAGCACCAACACGTCATAACGCGCGCGCCGAATTAGCTCCGAGAAAATGACCGTCTTGCCAGATCCCGTCGGCAACGCCAGCAACATTCGACGTACTCCGCGTTTGCGAGCCGAGATCACCGCCTCAACGGCATCGAGCTGGTAGGGCCGAAGTTTCACCAAACACGGTCTACCACGTCGACAAAACGAGACACCGTGAATTTTGTTCAAGCCAAAGGCTTAGCAGTAAGCTAAAGCTGGGGTAGCAATTGGGTATTGGGCTATGCGACTATGGTGGAGCTGTCGTTGTAATTAACTTGTTCACCGCCAATTGGCCAGAACTAGTATCCTTGAGATTATCGCTATGCTCACATCGCTTTATTCCCTGCTTTCCATTGTAGTCTCTCGTCGCGTGCTGGGAGCTATTGCTGTTTGTTCCCTCGCTGCATGCTCACTCTCTGTTGAGATCTCTTCTAAGCAGTGTGAAGAGAACGCAGAGTGTTTGGCAATTGCTCCAGATACTGAGTGCAAAGACTCGATATGTGTAGCGATTGAATCGCTTATAGACAGCAAGTTCTCGTGTCGGGACACTCCCTGGAAAACCCTAAACAACAACTCTCGGGTAGACACTACTTTTGGTGTTGTGTTTGTCGGTACTGGCTTGCCCAGGGAAGGAGCGACAATTCATCAATGCAATTCCCTTCTTGATCCACAGTGTCTGTCTCCTGTCGATACACAGATAACAGACGAAAATGGGGCGACGAACTTTGATCTACCCGAAGGGTTCAATGGACATTTGGCGATTGAAGGAACAGATTCCCTTGCACCGATGATTGTCCATATTTTCCCGCCACCAGACCCTGAGGCTTCTACTGCGAGTCCTCTAAGTGCCCAATCCGCCAATTTCGGTGAGATTGCCGCGACAGCCGCTGTTTTGGGAGTATCTATAGTTCCTGATACTGGGATATATCTATTTACAGCAATAGATTGCTTGGGAAATCCGCTTTCAGGTGTTCAGGTCACCATTTCACCCAGGCTGCCAGAAACTGAGACTGCGTATCTGGCAATCTCGGGGCTCCCAGATTCCAATCTAACCCATACAGGCGCTCCTGGCACAGGAGCTATTGTCAACCTGCCAACAGGATTCATTACTGTGAAAGCCGTCCACGAAGACGAAGGGACTATCTTTGAGCAAACAGTCCTCGTCGCTGCTGATACACTCACAGCCGCCCTAATCGTTCCCTCACCTTAGGTTTGACGACCAATGCGTAGAAGTTTGAACTACGCTGGTAACTAGGTCGATAACTAGGCAATATTCTAGCTGACATAACCACTGTCATTTTTCCTCATCTGCTCGACTAATCAAATATGCTCCCACTGGCTTCAGCTAAACAACCAATGTCTCTCATTTCTCAAAACGCTGTGTTCGCAATTGCTGCATTGTGGCTTACATCCTGTTCATTCCTTGTTGAAATATCGGACCAACAATGTGAACGCAACGAAGAGTGCCTGGCCATCGAAGCCGACACAGAATGCAAAGACTCGGTTTGCGTTGCGGTTCAGTCTGTGACTGACAGCAAATTTGGCTGTCGCAACACTCCGTGGAAACGTTTGAATAACACCGCGCAAACGACCTTTAGGATTGAGGTAAGCTCGCTCGGCTCTACGCTCCCCATAGAGGGGATGACGATTCACCGATGCAACTCTCTTCTCGATCAAGCCTGCGAAACTCCAGCTGCAACCGAGATCACGGACGTTGATGGAGTTGTTTCCTTCGGCGTTGCTGAAGGCTTTAACGGACACTTCTTCGCGCCAGAAACCCCGGACTCCTCGCCGATGATTCTCCACCCTTTCCCACCGCCAGATCCCGATTCTGCTCTCAGTCAGCAAAATCTTCTCTTCCCCGCCAACGCCAGTCAGATCATCGCAACAGCAGCGCTGGCTGGAGTGACTATTTTGGAGAATACAGGCTTCTACCTATTCACTGTGCAAGATTGCTTGGGCGATGCCCTCTCTGGCGTTCAAGTCACCGCTACACCGAGACTGCTAGAGACTGCAGCTACCTATATTTCTACCTCGGGAATTCCCGACACCAATCTAACCCAAACAGGCCCAGCAGGCACTGGCGCCTTGGTCAATCTGCCCACTGGGTTTGTGACCATCAAAGCCGTGCACGAAGACGTTGGAACCATTTTTGAACAAACCATCCTCGTCTCCCCGGACACCCTCACGGCCAGCCGTATTTTACCTTCAGAACTGTAGTCTCCCTCTAGTTTCGATCGACATGCGCTCTTGCCCTTTTCCACATATACTTTAGTTTTTTCAATTCATGTCAATGCTACCTAAAAAAATTGGGAACTACCGAGTTGTCACCCAACTCGGACAAGGAGGCATGGCGCGCGCACTTCTGGCAATCCGCCTTGGACAAGGAGGCTTCCAAAAACTATTCGTCGTCAAGCAACTGCGAGTTGATCTATGTGACGACCCTGAATACATCGAGATGTTCTTGGACGAGGCGCGTCTTGCCGCTCTTCTCAATCACCCCAATGTCGTTCAAACTCACGAGATAGGTGAAGATACCAACAGCCACTACATCTCCATGGAATATCTTGAGGGGCAATCCCTTGGGCGTATTTGGCAAAAAGTTGTCCGTGCACAGGGCCTAGAGTTTCCCTTATGTCTCTCTGTCCGGGTGATTTCGGAGGTACTCCTGGGATTACACTACGCTCACGAGTTAACTGACTTGGGCGGAAATGCACTCTCGCTTGTTCATCGAGACATTAGCCCAGGCAACATCTTCATCACCTACGATGGTCAAGTAAAGCTACTCGACTTTGGAATCGCCAAAATTAGCGGCCGTGGCAATACTAAAATCGGTGTACTAAAAGGAAAACTCTCGTACATGGCGCCCGAGCAGGCCATGAACGCCACTCTAGATCGCAGGACAGATATTTTTGCGATGGGTGTACTTCTTTGGGAGGCAATCGCCGGACGGCAACTCGTACCTCGCAGCGAAACGGAGCCGGTTACCTTTCACAATAGAATGGAGGGCGGCTGGGAGTCGATCCGCTCGGTCAAACCAGAGGCCCCAAGTGAGCTACTGCTGATTTGCGAAAAAGCGATGGCGGTAGATCCTAACGATCGCTACACCGATGCAAAAGAGATGAGAGTCGCGTTGCTCGACTATCTGGCGAACTCCGACGAAAAGCAAAGTGCCGAGTCGTTGGGCCAATTGGTCGCAGGTCTCTTCAAAACCGAGCGTGCCAAAGTTGCCCAGGCTGTCACTGATACCATCGCCAGCGAAAAACAAAGCACTGCCGGCCTGCCAGTAAGCTCGGATCTTCCCACGAAAAACACAGGTTACTCGGTGGGAGCGCCTACCCCAATTCAACTGAGCGCCAATGCTCCGCTACCCAGGGCAGAAGACAGTGGTGTCGATATTCAGATCATCTCAGGTGGTTTTTCGGAAGAACAATCGTCGACAGAGCTCAGACGGAAAACCCGAGGATATTGGCCGATAGCTCTACTTGCGGTGGTTGCTGCTGGTGGAGCTGCCTTTGCGATAACTAGGGGAGACACAGTAGAGCCAGCATCAGCACCAGCGAAAACGGCCGCGACATCCCAGCTCCAGCCTGCACTAGCAACTTCTATCGATGCCTCAGCCGAGAAACCTGTTCGGACGGACAAACCCGCAGAGGTCAGCTTCATTGTCCGAGTCAGCCCCGAGTCAGCTATCATTAAGCTAGACGGAGAAATTATTAGCAATCCATTCTCGGGAAAACGGGTTCAAACAGCAGAAACTCATCAGTTGCTGGTTTCTGCCGATGGCTACGAAACTGAGTCGCATAGCATCAACTTTGAGAAAGATGGCGAGTGGGACATTTCGCTTGTCCAGCTACCCACCGGCACTGGCACCAACATCTCTAAAACCGGCGGACGACGACGATCCTCCAATAGCACTCAGAAGAAACAACGTCTTGCCGAACGATCCGAATTTGACCGTAAGCAGAGAGAAGCTGAGCAAGAACGGCAGCGACTCGCCAAAATCAAAGCGAAAGCTGAGCGAGACAAACTTCCTCCCAAAACCAAAATGGGCGATATACTGCCCACAAAAAAGAAAAAGTCTCGAGTTATTGATCGAGATAACCCGTACGAATAATGCCTAAGCTAACTCGAACCAATCTAGTCTACCGTTTACTCGTAGCTACACTCTTTTCCATTTTACTCTTCCCGAGTTCTGCATGGAGTGAGCCCTCGGAAACGGACAAACAAGAAGCAGCACGACGCTTTCAACAGGGCGTGGAACTTCATGATGCGGGCAACTATCGGGGTGCTCAAATAGAGTTTCGCCAGGCCTATCGCTTGGCCCCAATCTACAACTTGCTCTTCAACCTCGGACAAGAATCCGTGGAACTCAAAGAGTACGTTGAGGCACACCAAAACTTCGTACAATACCTTCGAGATGGCGGAGACAAAATCTCCCCACAGCGACGAATCATCGTGGAACGTGAGATTTCCCGGATTCAAAAGTACTTGGCTAGTATCGAGCTAAACATATCGGCAGCTGGTGCCGAGATCGCCATTGACGGAATCGTCGTCGGCGTCTCTCCTCTCAGTGAACCAGTGCAGGTCAGTATTGGCCGACGCAAAATTGTGGTTACGCTTGAGGGCTATGCACTATGGGAGCGAACCATGGATGTCGCCGGTGAACAGCGCAAAACCGTAGAGGTCAAGCTACTCTCACTTCGAGCAATCACCGCGCCAAGTGGCCCTGCCACCGCCGCTTCCTCTTCGCAGCCAACGCGATTTTGGCTGAGCCTAGGAGCGACTGGAGCGTTTATCGCTGGTACCGGTATCGCCGCCGTATTGACGAACAACGCGAAGTCGGACTACGAAGACGAGGTGGGTTCCATCGGTGATCCAATGGGTAAGCTCAAGCGAATCGACGATGCTGGCCAGAAGTACAAACGTCTAGCGCTCTACACCGACATCGGCATCGGATTGAGTGTCGTAGGTTTGATCACCACCATTATCTTTGCTGGGAGCGAGACTGAGAAAAACTCGGTGTCTTCTGCGAACTTACAGATGACCGTCACTCCCAACCGCGTTGGCTTTTCTGGTAGCTTCTAGCCGACCCATATTGAGCCAGTAGAAATACTTGCGGTGGGTCTCACTACCCGGCTTGGGTAATGATGGTCTGCGTTGGGAATGCAAAGTCGAGCTTGTTTTCGTTGAATCGCTCGAGGATTTGCATGTTGATGGAGCTCTTGATCGCCATGATGTCCTCTTCTTTGGTGATGTAGTAGATGAACTTGATCATCATCGCTGAATCGCCAAAGGCATCAAAGCCGACCACGAAATCCTCTTCCAAGCCATCAGTGGTTTTCGCAATTTCCTCTAAGATACTCATCGCCAACTTCAAGTTGTCCGGCGAGGTATCGTAGGTAAGCCCTAAGTCTATACCGACTTTCCGAGAGGGCTCCATTGAGATGTTCTCCACTGGCGACTCTGAGAACGTGGAATTGGGAATAGTGACGATGCGTCCTGCCAGAGTTTTTAGACGTGTACTCCGAATGCCAACTTCGGTGATTATTCCGTCGTATCCGGACACGCAAACTCGATCGTTGATCACAAAAGGCTTGTCCGTATACACTGTAAACCCGCCGAAGATGTTGGAAACCGTATCCTTGGCAGCCATGGCCAATGCCAATCCGCCGATCCCCAGTCCGGCGATTAGGGCACCGACATTGTAGCCAGCGTTGTTAAGCGCAACAATCATTCCAAGAGACCAAACGAACATCTTGGTGCCCTTGCGAACCAAGGGAAGTAGTTGATCGTCTAGATCTGTATCCGTCTTGTCCGCCAAAGGAGCGATCAGCTCCGTGAATACTGCTTCGACCAGCCTAGCGACCAGCCAGGTAATACAGATGATAATGACAAATTGCCGAATCCCAGAGATCGTACCTTGTGCCGATGCGGACAGCTCCAAGGTACTTAGTCCGACGAGTACGCCAGCGACGGTAAGGGCGATGATGACCGGTTCTTCAATCATGTCGACGATTACATCATCCAAGTTTGACCGTGTTCTGGCGGTCAATTTCTTTACGACCGACGAGCACAGCCAATAGAGAATTTTTCCGGCGATCAAGGATCCGAGCATGATCCCGAATGCGGTCGCCCACTGGGCTATCGTGTTGTCGTAGTAGGTATTGTTGAAAATGTCTGACATCGGAATTCTCTCCAGTTTGAGGATCACTGGAGAAGAGCCCGCTTTGAACTTGGTTTCAAGTTCGTCGCCCTGAAAAACACCAAGAATAGCTGTTACCGCCGGCCACGATAACGGCTTGCCACTACGCTATTGGGTCGTTATGGCTAACCAACTTCTAGATAGTGCTTCTGAACGACCTCAGAGTTAATCTCGCTCCACTCTGGGTTCGCTTCGATGACATCCAAAATCTGTCGAACACCGAAAACTTCGCCAGCCTTGTATCCAGCCTCAAAGATTCGGACAATTAGATCGAAATCTTCTGGTGTGTCCACAGTCCAGCGATGGGCTGATAAATCCTCTGGCCACGAGAGACACATCGCCTGTGGCCATCCGATCTTTGCGATTCGAAAGCGTCCCTCCTCATCGTAGAAATAGGGAGTGACATGTTCTCGCTGGTATTGCTGCTGCGCTTCTCGTCCGGCCCGTTCGAGAGCACATCGATTCATCACTTCAACACTCATTCCCAGGGGCAAACAACCTTCTGCACCATTGCTAAGGTACTCAACATCTCGACTGAAGTACTCATCGATCGTCATTGCAACTAATCTCGGGTCAAGCAGCGGACAGTCCGCGGTAATTCGCAATACTGTCTCCGCATTCACGGCCCGAGAGGCTTGAACGAATCGATCGAGTACGTCGTTCTCACTTCCTCGGACAGCGCATACTCCCAGACGCTCGCACTCTGCGGCAATTGCATCGTCAGAGTCCTTTGTGGTAGTAGCAACAACGATTGTTGATTCGCCAATTCCGTGATCAGGCAGTAGCCGCAAACGAGCAACTAGGTGGGCCAGCAAGCTCTGCCCACAAACCTCTTTCAGCACTTTGCCGGGAAGTCTGGAAGATCCCATCCGAGCTTGAATGATGATCGCCAGTGTCATGGTTTACCTCTTCTCGAAGAGCCACCAGGTGACATCATCAATTCCTGTTGTCCGGCGCCAATGAAACCCGTTCCCAATCGTCTTGAGGTCAAAATTGTCGATCCAATAGCTGCCAAAATCCCGTTTGAATAGCAGCCCTTCTTGGCCGCGGTACTGAATTTCCTCTGGGGTTCGGGAGAAGTACTCTGCACACAAAATGTATCGGGAACTTACCCGGTACATCTCTGAGCAGGCCTTGAGCAAGTCTTGTCCGGCGATATGAATAAGCACACCACAGGTGAATGCCATTTCCATGCTGTTGTCTTCAAAAGGAAGATCTAGCGCGCTCGCTTCTTTGAGATGGTCTTCATCTAAAACCTTGTCCGCCAATACAACCGACCTGGCTTTGGGATTTGGCTCAACCGCGAATAGCTCCGAATCATAGAGCTGGTTGATTGCTCTAAGATTAATGCCGACATTGCAACCAACCTCTAGAATTGATGCTGGCGGACTCCCGTGGATTGCCCCCATCATGTCTGCCCACGCACGAGTCCGAATGCGGACTGCTTCGAGGCTGGCATTACACCGCTCGACGTACTCGTCCCCAAACTCCCCGGTCCATGCTTCTAGCTGTTTTGTCTTCGCAATTGCCATGCCCGCTAGGCATTGCGAGTCTTATGCCACGAGTTTTCAATTGTAAATTCAGCTAATTACACGACTTGCAGAGGCGAGCTGTCGTCAGTTTTGACGTTGTTATTTCGCCGCCTGGGCCATTTGCTCCTTCAAGCCCTTGGCTGCCATCGCGTAGCCACCATCACCGCCATCGACAAAGTGGATGTGTTTTCCCTCGTCCACGCTCTGCACGTAGCATGTCATCAGCGAGGTGTCGGACTCGTGAATTCCGTAAAACAGCTCGCCCCGCTCATGCATATCGGACAGCAGCGAGCGAATTTTGTCGACTTGCTGTACGGAGCAATCGATGATCATACGCAGGGCATCGTCGAATTTTCGATAGTCAGAGTGTTGTGGAATTGTCCGAAGGTACTTCTTCGCATCAAAGAACAGAGCGGGCATCTTCATCTTGAAAACCGCGACCGAGTAAATGATTCCAATAGCCCGCGTAATGTAGTCTCTCGAAAACCAGCGATCGTGATAGCGACGTTCATCACTCAAACACTCCCGAAGACTTCGATAGTGCATCTGAGAAAGCGCTATAGGGTTGGCGGTTTCCATATCACCACCGTAGAGTTCGTCCAAGGCGTCGAGAACCTGGCCATAGACGTCGTTTTTTCCCGGTCTAGCGATCACCAAAAGTGACAAGATTTTTCCGTTCTGGCTCGGAATAGGCTGCCAGCGACAGGACAGGCCGGACAAGTCGACTACTTTTGTAGCCTTCCTGGAGATTTCATAATCATCCGGATTATTCTTAATCTTGTCTTCTGCCACAGTCACTCCACCACCACGCAGGATAGCGACTGCCTTACCGGACACTCTTTCAAATCGAGCGACTTGGACTTCTGCCCCCTCGGCCTCAATCTCCGAGATTTCCATCGCACCAACGCGCAAATGAAACCCGTAACTCTCTTTTGCGAGCTCTTTTAGTCCGAGTAGCTCCTCGATAGCCCTGTCGAAAAACAAGGGCGGTACAACAAACGTCGCGCCGTCTCCTCCAAAGACAAAAGGCACTTCGCATTCGCCAACTAAGTTTTGCACACAGGCAATTGCCGCGGCTCCAATGACGTTTACATCTTTGTATCGTCCGGCTTCGATCGCCAAGGTCGAGCCTTTGACGTCCGTGATAATGACTTTCCAATCGCTCGGCACACGATGAAAATGTTTCTCTTCAACGATACCCGAAAACTTCGAAAAGCCTAGAAGCTCTTTATAGAAGTTTTCCGTGCCCATAATGCTGCAAGTCTACTAGGGTGTACCGAGAGGTCGGCTATCTGTTACAAACAAAATGCGCTCAGGGTAAAATAGTCAGTTCCCTTGTGAATGCATACTAACACTGGCCCAGTACGGACAGCGTTGACGTGTTTCCTCCGCATATAAGTACCCCTACACGCTCCCCAGGCTCAGGCGTGTACGCGCCACTCAATAGCGCTGCAAGCGCAGTCGCTCCACCCGGCTCAGCCATCACCTGCACTTCGGACCAAAGTGCACATTGTGCACGGACAATTTCCTCATCGTCGACAACAACACTTTCCGCGACGAACTGCTGCGCGATGGGGAACATCAAGCTGCCAATTCGGCGCGCGCCCAGAGAGTCCGCAGCAATGCCGTCAATCGAAACATCAACAGGACTTCCCTGCGTATCCGCCTCGTGATACGCGCAACTTCGCTTCGGTTCACACGCCACCACTTTCACATCTCCTTGATACCAAGCCGCCATGCCGCCAATCAGTCCGCCACCGCCGACGGCCACAAGCACTGTATCGATCTCTGGACACTGTTCTTGCCACTCGCGCGCGACTGTTCCCTGTCCGACGAGAGTCGCCTCTTCGTCGTATGCATGAATCCCTAGCTGTCCGGACTTCTCTTG
>JAESTW010000059.1 GCA_016763395.1 Kofleriaceae bacterium | reverse complement strand
GGAGTATGGCGGTAGTCCGCGGATATCAATAATCGATACAATCGAGCCGTGAAAATTTACGACTCCGGCGATTGCTGCGGGAGCTTTGGGAACTGGCGTGACGTGGCCAAAGGTGAAGACCTCACGAATCCAACCCAGCTCAACAGCGAGTGGACGTTCTTTCAGCGTGAACACAATCACGTTTTTCAATCGGCTTTCCACGGTCACCAAAGACGGTAACGGAATAGTGAGCGGGGGCCAAGAGAGAGTGCGCTCGAGCGCAAGAAATTGGCCGGACTCCAGTTCTAGGGATAAATATTACATCCCGAACAAGCCTCAGTCCGACATCTCCCTGTGGTACAGAGTGGTGGTGGCAAGGTCGATGACAAATGCAGGTTTGGGCTGTGCAGCTCTTCTTTTCTCCTGGGAAGCCAACGCGTATGCGGGAGGTATTTTTGTTCCTGGGGCGGGGCCGGCGGCGCAGGGACGGGCAGGGGCCTTTGTCGCAAGGGCCGACGATCCCTCGGCGATTTCGTACAATCCCGCGGGTTTCGCCAAGCTCGACGGCACACAGATCTATGTCGGGGCAAATTTTCTGCGCTACGTAATGAGCTATCAGCGAACGGGAGTATACGAGCCTACTGCCGGTAGTGACGCGCCCCTGCCGCATGAAGGGCAGCCCTTTCCCAAGGTGAGCAATAATGGCGACAGTGCCATTGGCCCCTTTGGAGCACAGATTATTCCTGTGTTTGCGATATCTACAGATCTCGGACACCCGGAATGGCCAGTCCGATTTGGCTTCGGATTGTTTTCGCCTCAGGGCTTTCCCGACAGAGATTTTGGCTCGACCGTAACCTTGGATTCGGGAATTACTGCACCCGCTCCTCAGCGATACGATGTGGTCAACCAAAAGATTATCGTCTCTTCGCCTTCACTGATCGTGGGCTATTCTCCATTCGATTCACTCGACGTCGGCATTCGTGCCAGTTGGGGATATGCAAAACTAAACGGTGCAAAAACCATTTGGGGAGAGCGCAACTACGAAGAAGACCCGGGCGATGACGCGACCTTCACCCTGACCGATGCAGTAGACAAATTCGTACCCTCGATGGGGCTCGGCTTGCTCTATCGACCGTCTCCGAGTTGGGAGATAGGGGCGGTTTGGAACTCGAAAGGGGAGATTCGAGCGCAAGGAACCGGGAACTCAGTGGTCGGCGGTGGTAGCACCCTAGGGGATATTATGATTGTTCCTCGCCCGGACGACCAAGTCGAGTGTGATACTGGCGGCGTGGTCGGCAAGCTGCAAGCCTGTTTGTCGCTAGACATGGCGCAGAACGCAACCATTGGCGGACGATGGATCTACCGGGATGGCGCTGGCCGAGAGCGAGCGGACATCGAGCTTGATGTAAACTGGGAAGACTGGTCAGCTTCAACGACCTCTCGGGTACAAGTTGACGGCATGGTGGATGCCAACAACATGCGCTTGCGCAACCTTGCCAATCACCACGGATTCAAAGGCGTGATATCGACCCGTTTGGGAGGCGGCTATCGTATGGATATGGGCGACGGAGAAATCGAATTTAAGGGCGGTGTTGCGTATGACACAAAGACGGCACCGGACACCTGGACACGCGTCGACCAAGACAATAAGCAACGCTTGACCCTAACGACCGGACTTTCTTATTCATTCGGACGCTACCGATTTGATATCGGTGTAGGAATAGTTCTGGAGCCGGATATTACGGTAGCCGATGATTGTCCGGGCCCAGATGGCTTTGGTCCAACCGTGAGCGAGCAGGGGTGCAATGGAGATACGCCAGTTGACGAGCGCAATCGCCCGAGCCCGGGACAACCTCTCTTTGGTGAGAAATCACAATTTGAGACGCCTTTCAACGCCGGGCTCTATGAGTCGGGCTATTTGATGTTTGCTACAGGCTTGAAAATAGCGCTCTGAGCGGCAGAACTAACGTGGGCCCATAGTTTCAACTAGTTAGCTGCGATTCGAACTCGGGTCGCGTTTTTTGCTTGTAATTAATTGGCTGGCTAGTTAGTTCCATAGGCATGCCTCGCCCCGTAAATGCAGATGCCGCTGCCACAAAGCAGCGAATTTTAAACAGTGCTTTAGAGCTTTTTGCCGAACGAGGGATCGACGGTGTTTCTTTGCGAGAGCTGGCGGCGGATGCTCAGGTTAGTTCTGCCATGATCCACCACTGTTTCGGTGGCAAGGATGGGTTGCGTCAGGCAGCTATCGATACAATGTATTCGCAACTCACGACCTTGAGTCTTGAGATGATTGCGCTGATGGGCCCAAACACTGAGCTCACTGCGACCGAAGTATTCGATCACGCCGTCAAAGTGTCCTTTGCATTTACCCGTCGGCACCGAGCTGCTGCACGCTTGCTCCTGCGGGATGTTGTGGCCAATGGCGAACTCGATGAGCGGCGACAGGCGATGACCAGTGGTCCATTTATGGATGCAATTACGAGCCGTTTGTCGGAGCTGAGCGGCTTGGATTCCAATGAATTGCGACTGTGCTTGCACTCGAGCATTACCCTTGTTGCTCGCTACGCAGTGTCTTCAAACCGGGAGCTCATGATGCTCTCCAATGCCGATACGATTGAGGAGGCTCTGGTACGTATCGAGTCGTATTTGCGCGACGCAGTGCGTATCTTGATGCGTTTGCCACCAACGCTAACGAAGGTGTAGCTCCTCGAGGAACCTGGTGCGCAAATGACCTCAACACCACCTTCCTAAGGTAGGCTATGGCTGTGGTTCGATAGCCTAGATGATCTGGGCGCTCCGTGGCCAAAGAAGAGGAAAGAGGATGTCAGTTCTTATCAAAGGCGGAACCGTCGTTACGGCTGAAAGCAGCTACCGCGCAGATGTATTGTGCGAAGATGGCCTGATTGTCGCAATCGGGGAAGGGCTCGATGCTCCTTCGAGCGCAGAAGTTGTGGATGCTGGCGGCTGTTATGTCATGCCCGGCGGAATTGATCCCCATACTCATATGGAACTTCCCTTTATGGGAACGGTTGCCTCAGAAGATTTCTTTACGGGGACCAGCGCCGGTTTCGCCGGTGGCACGACGATGATCATCGACTTTG
>JAESTW010000690.1 GCA_016763395.1 Kofleriaceae bacterium | reverse complement strand
TCGCAGAATGTCCGCGCGCAATCCCAGGTCTACAAACACCTTGCCGGCCACGACTTCGACTTCTTCGGACATCGCAACACGCAGCCCCTGGCGATTCCCCGACGCTGAAGGGCGCTGGGTGTCGCTGGCCGTGCGGTCCCTAAACCAGTCCAGACGCCCGCTTAGGTCCACACTGAGAGTATTGCGAACCCCCAGCCACACTTGACTTCCTGCGCCCATGCCAACGCTCGTGGTCAAATACACCGAGTTCTGTTCGAGAAGCCCAATTTCACTCTCGGGGTCGTCAAAATGCTGACGTTCCATACTGCCAAACACCCGGACATTCTCCCTTGAGCTCTTTGCTAGAGCCCCTCTGGTGTCGTAGCGTAGATCCAATAGCTCACTTGCTGTCGTGAGGCTGGCTTTACTCGCTGGGTTGCTAGTACTTCCCGGCAATCCCTGGCTTTGTAAACTACTCCGGCTGCCAAAGGTCCAGGCGCCAACTCGCGCACGAGCGACCAGGTCGAATCTATCGTAGGAATTATTCCCACGAACCGAAGTCCGGTCATCATCGAGATTCAATCGAGTATTGCGATTGTCAAAGAACTCAAAATCACCATCGGCTCCGGTGTAACCAACAGAAACCTGCGATGCCTTGCTGCTGTTGCGCTTTCCACCAAGCCATCGCATTCGCAGATGTTTCGCGCCAAACGATCCTGCGCCGCTCGATACGAGTATGGGCTTTTCGTCTCCGACTGTCCCCAGAGCCGTTTGCATATTCACCGCGCCGCCAACTCCCGCACCACCCAGGTGTGGAGGAACACCACCTCGGAACAGCTCAATAGTCTCAAAAGAACCCAACTCAAAAGAACCCAAGTTCGCACTCACTGAGACAATTCGAGAAAGAGGAATGCCATCTACGGACACACTGGTATGCCCCGGATCAGCGCCGCGTACCGAGATCGAGGAGAAAGCACCCAGACCGCCCATGCTGCGTGAGTTCACGCCTACTGTCCGAGCGAGAACTTCACCAACAGTGCGAGTCTCTCCTTCAGAATCCGCGACGTGGACTGTGGTGACGAAGGCCGACAGCGAAAGACCTTTGTCCGCATCAACATGTTCGCTCTCATCACCGCGCAAATCTCGGGCACCGGTTTCTCGTTCTCGATGAACAACAACAATTGTCTCACCGGACATTTCACGCGGTTTTTCATCCGGTTTTATTGGCGCATCATCAGCATCGACAACAGAACTCTGCACGCACAGTAAAATCGTCAGTGCCGAGATCAGATACGATGTACGCTGGACGATATTCATTGCCCCGAAACTTGCAGGCTTGCCGCTCTAGCTGTCGCTTGCGAGTAATTCGTAAATCATTCGCCAGGAAGCGCCCGTCTCTTTTAGCTCAATGTTCACACCGACAATATCGGTAGAATCCGAAGGCGCCAATTGGTTGACTACGATGCCCTCGGCATCAAGCTGCACTCCCTCAGAACCAGTCCTGCCAATGCTAACTCTGACCTTGGTATCCGCCGGTGGTGGCTCGGACAGTTGAACAAAAATCCCTTCAGGACTGAGATGGCTTCCGATCGCCCGAATCGATTCTCCAGAACCAAACACGCGCAACTCGACCTCGAGGGCATGCTCTAACCTGCGCCACTTTCGCCGATTCTCAGTTGACATGGACCCAGTGTTCTCCGGAACCGGCCCCATGGTCAAGACATCGGCAGAATCCATTGGTCTTGATACACAATTTCAATAACTTCCATCGCCCTTGACCCCAGGGAAGTTGCCGGTTCCAATGAGGGCAGCTGTGAACTTGCGCGTTGGAATACTGCTTCTCCTAACCATTGTCGTGGGAGTGTTTGCGTTCAGTTTCTTTTCCACTGAAGAGGAACAAACCTTAATTCGAGCCCGAATGGACGACGTTCAGGGGCTACCAATCGGCGCCCCGGTGACGATCGCAGGCTTGGAAGTTGGCACAATCACCAACCACCGCATCGGTCCCGGGCACTCGGAAATTGACATCCATTTTCTCGAAAGCGTGAAGTTGCGCTCCGATGCTATTTTGTACAAAAAGCGGTACTCGCTTCTCTCCGGTCCGCACCTAGAAATCGATCCGGGAACGGCACTAGAGCCTCTTCGCGGACAGTACATTAAGCACGTTGTAGAAACCATCGCCATCGGGGATGTTCTCTCGGACATATCGGAAGCACTGCCTGCTGTTCAAGAGATGTCGATTAGTGCACAACATCGCGCGAACGAACTCAGAGCTCACCTCAACGGCCCGTACAAAGACTATATTGAGTCGCTGGATTCCGCGACCGTGATCCTGGAAGGTAGAATGCACAATCGTTTATCGCGAATCGACAATGCACTCAAATCCAGTGAAAACCTTGAGTATGATGTTGAGGCCGCGGTCAACCCCAAAATTGAACGGGCAGAGGAACTCGCACTCCATGCCAGAGAGAGTCTTGAACAAGCTCAGGCCTGGGTGAACGAAACTGCCAAAGAGGCGCGCCAGAAGGTGGACGACACCAAGATCGACTGGAGCGACTACACCACTCCAATCAAAGCGCTTGACGAGGGCGAGGGTCAACTAGGTAAACTTCTTAACAATCCAGAACTCCACGACGATGTAGTTGAACTCACCGCGCAGGCTAGGAGCTACATGCGCTCTCTCGTCACCTGGCAAATGAAGGTTGGTCTGCGTGGAGAAATCGCTACGCGCTCGGGCCAAGTCCGGGGCTACATTTCCGTGAAGGCCGGACGCACCAATCGCTTCTACTACCTTGAGCTCGTCACCTCCAGCCACGGAGGCTCCCCGGAGATATCGGTGCAGCAGGACCAAGGAACATGGCGGCGAGCGATAACCATTCCAAACAAACTTCGCATTACAGCGCAATTCGCACGGCGCTACGGACCTGCCGTGTTCCGCTACGGAATCAAAGAGTCTACCTTTGGCGCTGGCGCGAACCTAGAGTTCTTTGATAACCGACTGGAACTCTCAGCCGACATCTTCGAAATTGGCTTGCAAGACAGGCCGCACATCAAAGTCGCTGCCTCCTACGAAATCTTTGGAGGATTGTTTATCCGGGCCGGACTCGATGACATCCTCAACCCATTACAACGCTACACTATTGTGAGTGGCAACGAGAGCCAGACACTCAGCGAGGTTTATGTCGGACGAGACTTTTTCTTAGGCGCAAGCCTTCGATTTAGCGACCGAGACCTAGCGGCGCTGATGCGCATCGGTGGCAGCGCACTCGGTGGTCTGGGCAACTAGGCGGACTCATGAGTCCATTCTTGGCGTTTCGCTATACACATCTCGAACATCACTTCGACACAGAGTGGCGTCGCGTATCTCGCCCACTTTGGCTCTGTCCACGAAATGGTGGGCATGGACCTTTTCAAATTATGACAGCGTCTATATCTTAATCAATCCCGGACGCGCCACCAAATTCCGCTTGGGATTCTGGAAGGTAGCAAGGGAATTCTCGTTGTCGAGAGCACTCGTTCGATGTGCTAGAGTACTGCTCGATCCCATGATGACTCTCAGCGAAACGTTGCTAGCAGGTCTTGGCGTTGCTTCCTCTACTCTTCGCAGCTCCGAAAAACTCGATGCAGAACTCTCTGCGATTGCTGCCAAGGCACAAAACGCATGGCCTTCCTTAACTCTGGGGTTGCATGAATTTGTCGCCAAGCTTTCTGAGAGTCTCGATACAGCGGACAGTATCGAAGCGCTGCAGGGGTTGCATCACGAAGACCTCTTTCTCGCGGCAGTATGCGCCACGGGTGATATTGATGGCCTGAACCTCTTCCGAGAGCGGTATGAAAACGACATACGCAATATCCTAGGGCGTCTACAACTACCCGCCCATGATATCGACGACGCCATGCAACAGCTTAGTGGAATTCTGTTCGTGGCCAAGCCGGGTTCCGTGGCTAAGATCGCCGAGTACCGAGGACGCGGTAGCTTATTGGGCTATGTCCGAGTGGTAGCAACACGTATCGGTGTTCTGATAAAACGCGCCAGTCAAAAGACACCATGGCACGCATCTCAAGAGCTCTTGGTTATCGCTAATGATGATGACGACCAGGCGCTGACCTATCAAAAGAAGCACTACCGATCGCAGTTTAAACGTGCCTT
>JAESTW010000689.1 GCA_016763395.1 Kofleriaceae bacterium | reverse complement strand
TGCAACCGATGCGGAGTGCCGAGCAGGTTTCACCCTGGACTGCGATGTGAACAACGGTTGTGACGTAGGTGAGGTCTTTAACGAAAGCCAAGCCAACGCTTGCATCACCGAAGTCGCAAACGCAAGTTGCGCAGATATCACCGGCGGTACAAATCTTGCGTCGTGTGACCTTGTTTGCAACTAGTGTCTAGTCCAGCGGCCATCGAGTATGCAACGAAGGTGGCCAACTGGTTCTCTGGTGTAGAACACCAGAGATGAGCGGCCGCGTGACCTTGGTGTCTGGTGTGGAACGCCAGAAATGAGCGGCCTTGCCGCGTAACTCAGAGCGCGCAGCTTGTTCCGGTGTCGACGATGTCGATGCCGGTACGCAACATACTGAAGTTTCCGCCGCTTTGATCCATGATTTTGAGTTCATGGGTGCCAGTGCCGCCTGGCCTTCCTAGCCAGAGCGAGACGATACACCCGTTTTGCATTACGCAGGGCGAGTTGTCGTTGCTGAACTCGCCGGCGATAACAACCGGAGGGCCTTCCCCTGCGAGTCGCCAGATTTGTTCTGAGTTCCAATCAGATTCAAAAACAATGCTTCCGTCCGAGAGGTAGCTGGGATGGTGAAGAGCAACATCGGAACGTCCGGCCGCGCCAGTTGCGCCTTGCTCGGGTGTCCACACCACACGAAAGCCGCAGCCATCGGTTTGCACTTCGCAAATGCTGGTAGGAGGTTGCCCGAAGGGGTCGTTGCCGCAGTCGAAGACAACTTTAGAGCCATCTGCATTGATAGAGGGTTGACGATTGAAGGGGAATGGAGATTCTGCAGTCAGCAAAATTGGGGGTGTCCAAGCGTTGCCCAACTTGTTGATAGCGAAGAGGTCTTTGGAGTTTGGCCCTCCATCAAAAGGATAGACAATGCGTTGCCCGGAGGAGTCGACCGCACTGTAGTCATCTCCGTGCAAGACTTGGTTACCCAATTTGATAACTTCACCGGACGAGAGGTCGGCGTTTACTAGTGCCAAGCAACTTTCTTCTTCGCACTCTGAATCAAAACGAGAGGTTTCCAGCAGGAGCCAATCTCCGTTTGGCGAGAGCACACCCGAGAAGTCAGAACCCACGGACAAGAGATCCAGCCCGGCACTCACATTTTCAGTCACTACTGATGTGCCCAGAGTTGTTCGGAAGAGTTGTCCTCCTACAATGTAACTTACAGTACCTCCCTCGCAGGACTGGGGAGTCTGAATCGGGCCGCCCTCGCCAACAAGTGGGCTGACCCCCTCACAATTCGGAGTGACGGGAGCAAAGCTTGCGGCATCAGGAGCGACTGCAGCATCGGAATCGACCGAGGCATCAGTATCGGTGGTATCGGAAAGATCGCCGTAGCCCCATTTACATCCCAAGAGTGTACATGCCAACACTAAGGTGGATGCAGGTCGAAGTAGTTGGTGGGCTCTCATGTAGGTGGAGGGGTAACAAACACAGCCTAGATAGGCAAGCGAAACTTTAGGCTCTGCGATCGCATACGAGCTATTGCAGTGTCGCGTAAGATATGAAGCGTGAGATATCGCATTGTGCACATTTTAGGATCGCTCGGCATGGGGGGTGCTGAACGGGTAGCCCTTGATCTGGCAACAGTGCAGCAAGAGCAAGGGCACGATGTTTGTGTGCTCTGTCTCTCGGATTCGGCGCTTGCTCCAATGGCGTCCGAGTTTGCCAGTGCAGGTATCACCGTTCATGATCTGGTCAAGAGGCCAGGGCTTGACTATCGACTGCCCTGGGAAGTGGGCCAACGCTTGCGAGAGCTAGGCGCGCAAGTTGCTCACACTCACAACACTCAGCCATTGGTATATGCCGCCGCCGCCAGCCGAATTGCCGGGCTGGTTGTGGTGCACACCAAACATGGCGAGGGGCACTTGGTGAGCAAAATGGGGCAATTCTTGCGTCGGCTCGGGTCCCCTTTCGTACACAGCTTCGTCGCGGTGTCCGAGAAAACCGCAGAGCACGCTCGGGCGCAGTGGGCGTATCCCATTCGCAGCCGTATACGGGTTATTCCTAATGGCATCCGCGTCGACAAGCACAACACTGATAGCGAGGCCAGGCGCAAGATTCGCAAGGAACTCGGGATTCCTGAGGATGCGCAGGTCGTGCTCACCGTTGGTCGCTGTGATCCGAATAAGAATCAAGCTGCCTTGGTACGGATTTGCGACAGTCTTCTATCGCCAGATTTTCACCTGGTGTTTGCTGGCAGCGGGGAGTCGTTGTCCGAATTGCAAGAAGTTGCAAGCGCATGCTCGTTGCCAGACTCGGTTCACATACTCGGAAGCAGACAAGACATTCCATCGCTGATGGCCGCCGCCGATGTTTTTGCGTTGCCCTCGCTCAGCGAAGGGTTGCCGCTAGTGTTGCTTGAAGCCATGGCTTGCCAGCTTCCCGTCGTATGCTCTGCCGTGGGCGGGATCCCGGATGTTGTGAACAACTCGGTCGGAATCCTAGTTTCGCCTGAAGACGAAAGCGTATGGACCGAGGCACTAACGCTTTTGTCCGGAAACAAGGGAATGGCACACGAGATGGGAATTGCAGGGCGCGCTCTCGTACAAGAGCAATATTCGGCTTCTCGGATGAGTGACGCGTACGTAGAACTGTACCGAAACGCCATGCGCTAACCTGCGCAAAGCTCAATGTGCCAATAGTCTCATTGAAGTCATCTATGTCCGGCCATATTGGAGGTGTTGCCTCCAGTACTGTGTACAGAATAGACGCAGTTTCTGGCATTTTTCATTTTACTGAAAATGTGTGTATCCAATCGTAGGTACTGGTCGTATTGCGGGTATGGATATTCAGGCATACCTCAGACGCATCGCTTACAGCGATACGAGTGGGGGTACAAGTCACGTATGCGATCTCAGAACTCTGAGAGCATTGGTGCAAGCGCACTTGTACGCTGTTCCATTTGAGAACTTTGACATCCATCTTGGAGTACCCATTCGGTTAAACCCGGAGGTTCTCTTTGACAAAATCGTCGTGCGACAGCGAGGCGGCTTTTGCTATGAGCTCAACACTCTTTTTGCCGAGTTACTTCGCGGCCTAGGATACAAAGTCGATCTTTTAGCAGCTCGGGTGTATCGAAAAAAGAAGCTCGGGCCCGCCTTCGATCACATGGCACTGCGGGTTCATATCGGCGCAGAGACATATCTAGTTGATGTCGGATTTGGCGATGCATCTGCTGGTCCTCTGCCACTGAAATCTGGCGCAAGCCAACGTGAAAAAGGAAGTTCGTATTCTTTGTACGACTCCAGTATCGGACTCTACTTTGAATTTGAGGCTTCGGGCGGAGACACAAGAGGCTACGCGCTTTCACTACACTCCTACGAGCTAAGTGACTTTGCTTCCATGTGTTTGCATCATCAACGAAGCGCCCGATCTTGGTTTACTCAGGAACGCATTTGTATCTTGCAGAGCGAATCAGGCTCGCTATCGCTTATCGAGGGCAAGTACAAAGCGGGCTCAGAGACCAGTTCGCTGAGCGACAATTGCCAGTACCTAGAGGTCTTGGCGACAAAATTTGGAATCGTTTTGGCCGGGTTGCCAGAAAACTCATCCAAACGCTTTGCCATGCGCTGGCAGAAGCGTGCGCTGCGTATCGAAGACACAGCCCTGCAACTCGGAATGCGCTTTGCCGTCAGCTTCTAGCTTCTAGCATGGCTTCAAATTGACCGGCGCTCTGGGTTTCCTGGTAGCGTTGTCGTATGAGCGATTTCGGTAAATCGAGCGGGCAACATTTGGAAATCATGATCACTGTGGATGTGGAGTCGTGGCCCAGGCTAAATGATTGGCGTGAGACTGCGCTTGCGGGAGATTTGGCGCGAGACATCTACGGAGCCACGCCGGACGGCGATTTTGGTATTGGCTACCAAGTCGCTCTCTTGCAAAAACACGGGCTCAAAGGCGTGTTTTTCGTAGAGGCACTCTTTGCGTGTGAGGTAGGAATAGAGCCGCTGAAGGCAATTGTCGACTGTATTCAAGATGCGGGCTCTGAGGTGCAATTGCATATACACACCGAGTGGTTTGAGAAAATGTCTGAACCGCTCTTGCCCGAGCGAGCGTACAACATTCGGGAGCTTTCTAAAGAGGGCCAAGTCCGAGTCATATCCACAGCGATTGAGAACTTGCGAAACGCTGGCGTAAGCGAGGTCAATGCGTACCGCGCAGGTAACTTTGGCGCCGACTTTACAACCCTAGAAGCGCTAGCGGAGTGTGGTATTCGCTACGACTCTAGTTATAACTATTCGTACTTGGACAAAGGCTGCGGACTGGAGATGTCCGAGATGTTGGTGCAGCCCAAGGCCCTCGAGCACCTGTTGGAGTATCCCGTCTCCTGCTTTCGAGACTATCCCGGACACTATCGTCCGGCTCAATTGTGCGCGGTATCAGCAGCCGAGATGCAAAGTGCGATGTTGGCTGCCTACGATGCTAGATGGCACAACTTTGTAATTGTGTCTCACTCTTTTGAGCTCTTGCGCGAGCGAAAAAATGCCTTGCCTCACGGACAGGCTGACTGGCCTGTAATCAGGCGATTTGAAGAACTCTGCCGGCATTTGGAGGAACACAGCGATAGGTATAGAACGGTTGGGTTCCACGAGGTGGCACCACTTCCCGAGATAGCTCGAAACTACGAGCCTTTGCACATGCCGATTCCCGCC
>JAESTW010000688.1 GCA_016763395.1 Kofleriaceae bacterium | reverse complement strand
GTGACAATGAAGACAAGAGAGTCCCGCTGGGTGAGATTCTGGCAGGGTCGAAAGCCGACTATCTCGGAGAAGGTGTTTCGGATGAGCCTGAGGTTTGGGATGGGGCCAGCGCGCTTCCCGAAGGTGCTTCGGTGGTGGGGAAGTACGACACAGGCACCATTCGCCGCTACATGCGTCCCAAGCTTCCTAGGATTCGATACTGCTACGAAAAGGAGCTGATCAAGCAATCGAATCTGGAAGGGACGGTCGTCGCGCAGTTCTCCATCAACAAGGATGGAAAAGTGCGAAACGCAAAGGCTTCTGGCATGGGCAGCAAGGTGGTCGAGAAGTGCATCGCAAAGGCCATCAGTTCTATCCGGTTCCCCATCCCCAAGAGTGGCAGTTCCACGAAGGTTCGTTACCCATTCACCTTCCCATTCACCTTCACGCTTCACCAATAACCACGGATTGCTAGGCGGTGCAGCCTGGTGTGGGTCTCCTGGCATGATCGAGATGTTGCTAAGCTCTAGCAATGGTGCGTTCTGTTCCCTAACGTTGCGGTGGACGTCGCTGCGAGTTAGTTACACCTGAGTTATGAGCGAGAGGATGGTGGGGGTTGTAGTTGCAACAAATCCCAACGATTCCCGTAGAGGTCTCAAATTTTCCACCGACCCCATACAAGAAGAACTCTTAGGTCATTGGACTCTTTCCAAGAGCGACAAGACGCAAGTTCGCCTGTGTCGAGGGACCGCGCAACGATACTACTTCGCTCTGCAACTCTGCATATTGAGACATCGTGGTCACTTCATGTCCGCCGATCAAACGAGAGTACCTCGCTTCGCAACGCACAAGGAGCACCGAAAACGCATTCGCTCGTATCTCAAATTTCGCACCTTCGACCAGGCCGAGCGTGCGCTACTGTTTGGTACCGTTTTGGGTCGTAGAACGCTTCGCCTAGCCAGTATTGGGCGTTGTCAGCAAAGTCCTGGAGCGGAAAGCGCTCGACGAAGTTCCGAAATCCGGTGACTGCATACGAGTGATTTCCCGCTCGCAGTGCCTCGTAATATCTACGGTACTCCGCTCGAGGATCGCCAAAGTTTTTCGGACGCCTTGTAGTATAAGGTAGTCGGACTCAGACGGGCTTGGCGAAGTTGGCTAGCGATTGTGGGCATTTGCGTTACTGCTCTCTCGTGCTATCTGCGCCCAGGGCTCCTACCGCAATCGCGTCGCTGGAAACGGCCACGCTCCACCCAAAGTTGTCGTCACCGGCGTTGGTCGCTTTTACGTAGGCCTCCTGCTGTCACGTCGTGCCACTTTGATTGAATATGTAGACTGCTCCACTATCAGAACACTGCTCGGGCTCGGTAGTCCTTCGGTCTGACGCGACCACGAGCCGCCTGAGTTGGTTGACAGGTACAGGCTCCCGGACCGATCGGCGATTGCGACCGCCGGGCCATGCGTAGCGATGCACTGTGTGTCGGCGATGCCTCCAAGCCACGTCGGGAGCCCTCCACCAACTGCAGAGAGCGAAGCTGGCGAGTCCAAAGGCCTGCGGTAAATCGCTCCCTCCGAAGCGAAGTGATGCGCCGATGCGGCGACGAAAATCTCGTCCGCGACGAATGCAACTGCGGAGCAGTACGAGGCATGAAGGCCCTCGCTTTCGATCATCCATGTCGCTCCTCCGTCCTGGCTACTGCAGAGCCCGAGAGCTGCGGCCGCAATCACGATGTTGGGACGGTTTGGGTGGATGCGCACCTCGTGGACATCACTATCGATGTCGATCGTCGGCTGCCAGGTGCGGCCGCCATCCGTCGAGCGCGGAATGCCGCCAACGTGGATATTCGCCAGGAGCACCGCACCATCGGCACTAGCAGCAATCGAGCGCACTCCGAGCGGCGGCCCGAGCATACGACCATCAACCAGAGCCTGCCCCGAGTACCATTTGTTGCGCCCCGGAACTTCATGAAAGCTGTGAAGCTCCACAACGTCTCCACCAGCACTGATGCGGAGAACACGAGCATCGTCGGTCCCGGCGTAAACAACGTCTCCGCTCGCCACACAACAAGCCAGGTCGAACTCTGTATCTGCGATTGTGCTCCACACACCATCGGGGGTGCGGTATTTGAGTGAGTGGCCATTGACGATGGCGAGCGCGCCGCCACGGCCGTCGCTCGCTAGAGCCCTAACCGGCTGGCCGGCGAACTCTTGGTGTCTGTGTTCACCTGCCAAAACGAAGAGTCCGTCGCTCCAAGTCGATACCAGGGTTGTTATCGGTTTCAATATATCTCCCAATCCGTATCCGCTACTGGGTGTGCAGCCGCGTATGTGTTCATTTCCACGACCGTCATCCTGCGTGATGGCCGCAAGAACCGATCTTAGCAGTTCGGGGAGCGAGATCTATTGGTTCCTACATGTTTGAAAAGGACAGCGCACTGTAAACTCAGGGCATCGCAAGTCGCGCCCCGAGAGAGCATGTTAGGTCGTTGAATGGACTCGTGGGGCGCGGTGGGTAACACTTCGCAACGTGATTCATCGAGGCGTATTTCTGGTTCTCCTCTCCCTCATAGCCTGTGGGGACGACCTCCCACAGGAGCTCGATCTCGGCCCCACATGGCGGATGGAAATCGCGCCCTGCTGGAATGTCCGAGTGGCGTCCGGCGACCTCAACGGCGACGATCGCGCAGATCTGGTGATCATTCGCGGCTCTTGTAGCAGTGCCATCTCGTCTTGGCGTGGACCTGGCGAAATCGCTGTTCATGCTGGGCTCGCTGAAGGGTTCTCAGCTGAGCCAGTACTACTACTTTCCCTGTCATCGCTGGAGGTATTCGAACATCGGACCGTGCATGTATTGGATGCCGATGGCGATGGCTTGCACGACATCCTGATTCGTGATTTGACGACAAGCCGATTCGCTGAGAGCCAGACAATGCACCTCGGTTCCGAGTCTTGGGAGGCGATCGCAAGGCCCATGCGAACTCTCGGGGGCAATATTTCGTATCCAATCCCCACGTCTCCTCTCGTTGGCGATATCGACGGCGACGGGCGCGATGAACTCATCGAGGCGCGCGATGGCTACGTGTTTGTCCGCGAGTGGGATGCGAGTGTGCCGGAATGGGTGAACTCAGTGATCGGGGAAGGGGATGCAGTAAGCTGGAACGGTGACGTCAATGGTGATGGTGCACCCGATGTCGTAGTCGAACTGTCCGGGAAATACCGAACCTTATTCGGTTGCCCTGACACGACATGCCGAGTTGGGCAGACTCTGCCAGATCAGGCATTGCCTGACGTTGGCTCTATCCCTTTTGGTGTGGACGATATCAACGGCGATGGGCGGGCAGAGCTTGTCAGCTATTCGGTGGGCAACGCACTGCGGATGCATCTTTCCAATGCCTCTGGAGAGTATGCCCTCGAACCCGACTGGCAACTGGCCCCCGACAGTGTCGACGGAAGGCTCGCTCCGCGCCACGCCGACGACTTTAACCGCGATGGCCGCTCAAATGAGCTATTGATCGCGAGCGACACCCGTACCATGCTCTTCGAAGCCGTAGCCGGCGGGGCGACGCCTCGAGCAATCTTCGAGTGGCGAGGATATCGCGCGATTGATTCAGCACCGTGGGACGAGAGCTTGATGTTGTTTCTCAAGAGTCCCGATCGCGAAGACGTCAGTGTTTGGCTGGAAGGGTTTGGCAAAGGCACGGTGCCATCTGGCACTCCAGTTCCGCTTTTCGAGGCAGAGTTCTCCTGCAACCTGCGCGATGTCGATGCCGCCGATATTACCGTGGACCAAGGACTGATAGCGCAAACCGTCGATATACACTACGAAGAGTTCGCAGAAGATTCTTGTGTTCTTGTCGAGGGCTGTGTTGGCGCCCCGGGTCGTCGCAAGCTGTTGGATTTCTCGGTGGCGGTGCAAAATCTTGGCGGCGGTATCGCTACGATCCCTGGGCCTTCCATACGCCCCGAAATCTGGCACGCCGATGAGTGCCACGGCCACGATCACCTCACAGGATTTGCCAGCTACGATTTGCTCAACAGTGCGGGCGAGAGCTTTGTCGCGGGCCACAAACAGGGCTACTACATCATTGATGTGTTTCCGCATTGCGACCTGGAGAGCGTTGCACCTGCGCCGTGGGACTCGCCGACAGGATCCTTTAGTATTTCACCAGGATGGTCTGATATCTACTACGCGGGCTTGGACTGTCAGTGGATAGACATAACCGACGTGCCAGATGGGCATTACACGCTACAGGTGATCGTCAACGCCAATGGCATCATTGTCGAAGACGATGTCTTGCCAAACACCGCGCTGGTGAATATCGAAATCCTCGGTGACGAGGTGCACGTGCGTTAAACTTGCGAAGACCTGGTGTTGGGCGGCCGTCGAGAGGCGCTGTCTACTGTGCACTGGCGGCGAGAAGCTCGTCGATTTTGGCGACAATCTCGCTCCGTCCGAATTCGTGTCCTGGCAGCATCACCTTCAAGTCGCCCCTGAAGGTGCCCACCAGCCCGTGATTGCCCAGCCCCTTCCAAGATTTGATCTCCTCTCGAATCTTGTCAGTAGTTACCTCGGTCACTACAAATTGTAGTTTGGCCTTGTAGGTTCCCTCGCTATCGAGACCGCGGACCGCGGTCGTCACTTTCGCGCAAAGCGGTCAACCAGGGAGGGCGTAGTACTGCACCACCGGCACGTGCTTAACCGTCTCCGATTTGGCGACAGCAGCCGTGTTGTCCGGAGACACAGTGGCTGTCGCCTTTGCTTCTGCGTTTGTCTTCGTCTCAGGCTTGTCGCAAGCGCATCCGAGAACCAACAGAGCTGTGAATAGAGAGCATTTAAGCATCATGGGCGCAAGGTACCACGCCCTTTTGTGTTGTGCGGGCTTCTCTAGCTTCTTCGCTTTGGTGACACGCCGGCAAGACGATATCTCGTCGCAATCAGTACCTCGTTTTATGTTCCTACGAGCTTTCTAGTATGCTGCCGCCTGCCCACCTGCTTCTGTACACGGCACCATCAGCAAAAACGTCAAAAAACACACATTCGGTATGGCTATGGACAACGCCTACTTTATCGTCTCAAACTCGCTAACGTCGGCCTCTTTAAACATCGCTTCACCGAGCGCTTTGTCGCCTCGAATGATAAGTAGCTCTTTGTTGCTTGCGAGATCTTCTGCAAGGCGAGTCCGTACGGCGGCGAGGGTGAGGCTGGAGATGTTCGATGCATATTGATCTTCGTAGTCTGCGGGAAGGTCGTAGGTGGCTTGGGTGACAAATTGTCTAGCGACGCTGGATGCATTGGCGGTGTCTGCGAGTGCTTGCCGCAATACTTTTCGACGAGCACGGGCGAAGTCGTCTCGAATGTTGGTTCCGTTTCGCAGTTCGTCGAGCTGCTTCAAGATAAGAGTGAGTGCAGCTGCGCCCTTGCCGCTGTTGACCGTACCTCGGATAACGATGCTTCCCGGGCCATGGCTAACTCCGTAGTTTACGGACACTCCATAGCTTGCTCCGAGTTTCTCTCGGACTGATGCCATGCGCTGCTCGATCATAGCTTCGACCACGTTACGCACTGCTCTATCCTTGAGCACTCCTCGTCCGGCGGTGAAAGCGAGAGTAATTTGCGGGTGCCCGCGCTTGGAATCGACAAGTAGGACGCGTTTTGGAGCGCTTCGCTTGGCGGCATCCGGTATGGAGACCATTTCTTGCCTTTGGCCACGAGAGGGTAGGGAGCCAAAGAGGCTCTCCACTCGTTTGCGGACTTGGTCACTGTCGAAGCGACCAGAAATGATTAAAGTCGCCCCGTCGGCGCGGTAGTGCTTATCTCGAAACCGTTCTAGCTCGGACGCTTTGAGATTGCGCAGCACTCCGATGAACTGTCGATCTACCGAATAGGGGTGGTTTTTGCCGTAGAGCCCGGTAAGGAGAGCTTGCGAGTACTTCTCCGAAGTTGAGACGGTGATTTTCTTGTTTTTCGCCGCCGCAGTTTCAGCCTGCTTGCGTAGGAGTTTTTGGATGCGACTGAGTCTGCCGTCTACGGTTCCGGACTCAATCAGCCAGTGTAGCTTCCACAATAGTCCGTCCGCATACATCGACAATCCAGAGTTTCGGAAGACGGTTGAGCGGTCACTAGTCGTTGCGCTCATCGTGCCGCCCATTTCTTGGACTCGGACAACTCGATTCCAAATTGTGGCTGTCCAATTGTCGTCCATCTTGGTGGACAACATGATTGCTGTCCAATAGGCAAGCCCGGGTTTGTCCGTTGGATCCATCGCATCACCAACGGGGAATACCAAGCGCATGTCAATCGTTGGATATTCAAAGTCCGGAGCCAAGATGACTCGCAGGCCGTTTTTCATTGTGAAGGTGTCGGTAATCGGACGTACTCGGTTGCTGACAAAAGCCAGAGGTCCGTCGGCTTCGCCTTTGGGCACAAGGCTCTTCCATGAAGCGATGTCCATCTCTGGGCTTGGGGTACTCACTTCTACTTCCTTTTTGTCCGCTTTACCCGAGGGCGTGAAGTACGCAATATGGCTCTGAAATCGCTGAAAGTGACTCATTTTGTAGGACTTCAGGTCTGGCAGAAGCAACTTCTGCAGGTTGTTCATGTCTTGAAGCATGAACCACAAGTGATCGGTGTATTGCAGGTAGTCAGCAATTTGACTGGCTCTAGTTTGAAACGCTTCGAGATTGGCGACAAGTGTTGCTCGCTTTAGTGTCCGGCGAGTGATGAAAAACCGTTTGTCCTGCTTGTCGAGCACAGAGTCACTTTCCTTAAAGAATAGAGACACCATCGCCTCTCGCTGGCCCGGGTCGTCTGGGGTCATTGCAAAGACAATCGCACGTGTCCGGCTTTCGCCAATGATTCCAACTTCGAAGGACTTCAGGCCTTTGCTGCCTTCAATCTCGTTCAGTCGTTCGATCAAGATGTCGGTATAGATATCTGCGTGTATGAGCTCTGCGCTACCCCAAGCAGGATAGGGAAACGCAATGGTTACAGCGGCGTCATCGAGTTCAAGTTCGTGCTGACTCTGGCTGCCGCTGAACTTCAGAGTACTGAGGTTGGCTCGGACGCCTTGGGCTTGCTTTTCTACCGGGCCGAAGATTGGGGCGACAATGCCGGGGATTTGTTTTGCTACAACGTCCCCGCTAATGGTGAGTATTGCCCGATTGGGTGCGTAGTGCTGGTCAATGAAGGTACAGACGTCTTCCCGGGTAATACTGGCAACAGTAGTGTCGAATCCTCCGGGTTGAACGTGATAGGGGTGACCTTTGGGAAAAAAGGTCTTTCTGAGAATACTTCCCATGGTTCGCGCGGTGGAGTTTCTCCATGAAATCTCTTGGCGCACGATTTCCTTTTCGCGCAAGAGCATCTCGTCACTCAACATAGAGCAATCGGCGGCGAGCCTATCGCGTTCGATGGTGAGCAGTTCTTTCAATTTGTTTGAAGGAGCGGTCGAAGTATAATTGGTTTCGTCCCACGAGGTAGTCGCGTTGTGGAAGAGGGCTGTGTCCCGCAGCCTGTCCGTTAGCGTCGGCTGACTTTTGTCCGAGCGAAGTTCGAACATGATGTGCTCAACCAAGTGCGCGAGTCCTTCTTTGCCCGCCGGATCTTCAGCTGCGCCAACTCGATACCGCATGTCAACCTGGACAAGATTGGTATTGTCATCTGGAACGATGGCAACAACCAGTCCATTGCTAACCCGCAGCAGTTCAATGTTGTGTTGGTACTCAAACGTTCGGGCAGAGTTGACACTTAGAGGAGGATAGGTAAAGGGTCTGCTGCCCGTGCAAGCCGCAAGGGTAGTAAGCGCAAGAGCACAGACCAGTAGTCGAAATGACGAGATTGGCATCTGGGTAGTGTTACCCGAAACCTAGACTTTTGTGCAAGCTGTAGAGGTACCCGGACAACCGAATTTGGGCTTTAGCCCGAGACAGGCAACTAGGACTTCTCAGCCTTAGGCCACCAAATGGCTGTACCGTTGATTACCATAGCAGCAGTGGCGCCCATCATCGCGTAGACTCTATAGTCAATCCACAGGCCAGCGATAACAAAGCTAAGTGTGACTCCCACGGCGAGAGGCCAAGTTCGTTTTTCGATCGTCATTGCAACCATACTTGCAATCACCGCCCACAGGAGAATCCACAAAACCTGAACTTGCTGGGGAGTCAGTCCGAAGTTTTCAGCGACGCTAGAGAGTAAAATTTGACAGGCGAGTAGTACAGAGAGCGCAGCCGCAAATTGCCGGTTAATCATCGTCTTCATCAATGTCTCTCTCGCGGCAAAAATAAGCACTCCGAGCCCGGCCAGGGAGAAGAGAGAGCCTAGCTGCATGGCCCGGTGTGTGGCCAAGCGATCAATGTTGCCACTGAGTTGCCCCCACAGCTCGAGTCCCATCCACACAAGCCCCAGGATTGCCAGAATGTAGACCCTGGTGTGCTGTCCGATTTTCTTGTCCAGCTGTTGTCCGAGCTTGGCCATGCGATCTTCGGCGATACGGTTTTGTTCCACGGCTAGCTCGACGCGCTTGGCCAGGTCTTCGGAGGGGGTACTGAGCTCACGCAGGATACTTGCGGCGACTTTTGGGTCCCCTTGGGAAAGTTCTAGTTCTACGACGATTTCGGTCGCTTGCTGTAGCCCTTTTTGAGCCTCGGTATTGCCCGGCCACGCTTCCAACGCTGACTGGAAGCCAAAGCGGCACTCCGTCCAAATGGAATGAAGAGCATCCGATGCCTTTCCCAGAGCAGCCTCCTCGCCGAGTTTGCCGAGCGAATGCAACGCGCGCCGAGAGAGGCGAAGGGAGCCGCGGTGCTCCATAAAGCGTTTAATGGCGAGGCTCATAGCGCCCACATCCTGGTAGCGTTGCCCTGCTTCGGCAGCCATTGACTTGCGGGCAATGGCGCACAATCCACGTGGCGCACTCTTGGGAAAGGTGGGCGATGACTGCCGAATGCTGTCGATAATGTGCTCGAGCTCTTGTCCGACATGTGGAGGCGCATCACATAAAACTTGGTAGAGAATGGCACCGAGAAGATAGACGTCAGTGCGTCTGTCGAGGCCTAGTCCGAGCATCTCAGGAGCCATATAGGCGGGAGTGCCTGTTACTGTACGGACGTTACTGGCAAGTGGCAGCAAGGTTTCGTTGTCCTCCTCCAGCGCCAATGCGATTCCCCAGTCAACAACATAGACTTCACCGAATTGGCCGACCATTACGTTGTCCGGCTTTAGGTCACGATGCAAGACTCCGCGACTGTGAGCGTAGCGGATAGCGTCCATTACCTTGGCCAAAACACCCAAGTTCCACTCTAGTAGGTCGGTGGCGCCGAAGCGTTTTTCGACCTCTTGAGGGTCTCCAATGAGACTAGACCAGGTGATTCCTTCAATGCGTTTGAGAACAATCCGTGGCTGGTTGTCTTCGTCTACATCGACGTAGTAAATGGGAACGATGTTGGGATGTTCCAGTGTGCCTGTGACCCACGCTTCTCTCAGCATAGCCAAGACCGCAGCTTCGGAGCCGGCTCCCTTTTTTAGGGTTTTCACCGCGACATTTCGTCCGAGATCAGCCTGCCGGGCACTGCGGACGATTCCCATTCCGCCCTCGCCCAGGGTCTCGCCCATCTCTAGACGCTGCGATTGTTCGACGCGCATGAGCATCATGGCAGCTCGATCGATGGCGGGCTCTCTCATGTTGACCGTGGGCGGGATGGTCTGCTGCATGAAGCCAGCGATGGTCACCTCATGCCCGCTGCCCGAGTTCAAGCCATCGATCGACGTTGCTGTTGCCAACCACTGAATCGCGGCATCTCGTCTCGTGCTGTCTGTCATGTCCTGGGCAGTACTCGGCTATCGGAAGAAGTAGAAGGCGACACCCGCTCCGACACTTACAAGGACAGCAAGGGCGATCCACAACCACGGAATCGACGAGTCGGGGTGTAGGGAGGTCTCTGGGCGACGGTGTGGAGCTACGTCCGGGGTTACTGTATTCGGTTGCTTTACCAGAGGAAGCTGCTGAGTTTGTGTTGTCGCGGCGCGCACTGCTTCTGGCGGATTGCCAAATCGAATATTGGCTGGCGGCAGTGGTGTTGCAATGCGCAGATTGGCTGGTGGTAGTGGTGTTGCAATGCGCAGATTGGCTGGTGGCAGTGGTGTTGCAATGCGCAGATTGGCTGCTGGTGAAGGTATTTTTTCGATTGCTGGCCGGATGGCAGGGGCTTGCGCTGGCGAAGGTGTTTTTTCGATTGCTGGCCGACTGCCAGGTGCCGGCTTGGAGCCACTCATGACGATGGAGAAGCCGCCCAAGTTTTCGCTGGGGCCTTTTTGGGCGAGTTCAATTCCTCGCTCTGTCCGATGCGCCTGGCAGAGCACCTGCAATTCATCTTTTCGCAGTCCTGATGACGCTTCAATCGTGACATTTTTTTCTACATTGGAGCCGCGCTCTTTTGCTTGGACGGAGAGCGAGCCGTCGTTATCCATCTTGATACCTATTTCTACGATTATTTCCCCAGCCGGGCCAGCGGTGATCGGCGAGATGGAGATTTGCAAGAGCCTGCGATTCTCCGAAGCAATGGTCGCTTCCCCTTGCAATATTTCCAGCTCAAAACTCTCTTGATTGTCTCGGGTGGTAGCGAATGCCTTTCGGCAAAGCGCTGGCAATGGTGACGATTTTTTAATCAGCGGGACGTAGGAGTCACCAGCCGCGCTCAAGCCAATTGTCCGAGGTACAACATCAGAGAATTGGATGTCGTCAATAAATCCGCTCAAGCTGGCTCCCAGTAGAGCGGCTCCCATCGCAACCGCTTCGTCCGGGTTGATTCTTAGCAGAGGTTTTCGCTGGAATAGCCTGCCGATTTGCTTGTTTACGATCGGCGAGCGCGTCATTCCGCCGATTAGGATGACATCGTCTAGCTGTGATGCTCTAAGTCCGGCTTGTGCAACAGCCCTGGAACACGGCGTTGTTATGCGTTCCACTAAAGGAGTGACTATCTGTTCGTACTCTTCTTTGCTGAGTAGATAGGAGAAATTGACCGTGGTCGCACCTTTTTGCGCCAAATAGGGAAGTTGGATTTCAGCGCTATCTCGCTCTGAGAGAACCTTCTTGGCTACTTCTGCTTCCGTAAGTAAGCGCTGCATCGCGATAGGATCGGGCCGGACATCGATTCCGTGGGTTGCTTGAATATTGGCGGCGAAATGGTTGGCCAGCGTTCGGTCGAAGTCCGCGCCACCGAGGGTGTTATCGCCGTCCGTGGCAAGGACTTTGAACTTACCTCGATCAATTTTCATGATCGTAACGTCGAGAGTACCGCCGCCCAAGTCGACAACTGCGATAGTTCGTTGATCAAAATCCGAGTAACCGTACGCAAGCGCTGCTGCGGTGGGTTCGCTTAAAATTCTGGCAACAGTTAACCCGGCGATCGCAGATGCATCCCGGACAGCTTGCCGTTGGGTTTCGTCATAAAAAGCAGGGACCGTGATGACCGCTCGATCTACTTTTCTTCCTAAGAAACTCGATGCCGATCGTACAAGTTCTTCTAGTATGTAGGCTTGGACTTCTTGTGGCGATAGAGATCGACCACACGCTCTGACCCAAGCATCTCCGTTTTCACTGCGAAATATTTCGTAGGGAAGTATCGCTCGAGCAGAGGATACTTCGGGCGAGTAGAAGGGCAATCCGACCAGTCGCTTGACCTCACTGATGGTATCGCGAGGGTTCATTACCGCTTGCCGTCGAGCGGGCGCACCTACTACTACACTGGCGTCATCTCGTAGGGATACTACAGAGGGTGTAGTGCGGTCTCCTTGGGCATTCCTAACGATTTCAATTCTTTGCTTGTTTGTGTTTTGGGTCGACCACAAAGCTATGCAACAATTGGACGTGCCCAGGTCTATGCCAATAATTGGTGAATTTTCCTGTGTATGGTTCATCGTCACTTCCCCCGTGCTTCCAATGGTAAATACTCGCAGCGCTCGGTTCCAGTAATTACCAAAGATTTCTATTTTATCCGTCCCATGCACTCTAACTCTGAATCGATTCGAAAGTTACTCGAGGTCAGTCTCGACTGGGAGAAAACTCTCCTCAGTAGACTGCAAACGATTAAGGATGATCGGCAACTCGAAAACAAATCAGTAGAAGCTCTGGTCTTGGCGGAGAGCTTTGAGCACTGTGTTCCAGACAGGAGCCATGCAATTGCTGCCTATGTACTGTGCTACAAATTCGATAAAAGTCAGTTGAATGCGCTGAGTCGGGCGAGAGTATTGAGCATCGAACTTTGTGACTTCGCGACGGCGGCACGTTTGAGTCGGGTGCACTATCAACAAAGCCAGGATCCAAGATTGCTCCACCAAGAGGGCACAGCATGGCTAGATGCCGGAAATCCAGATCGCGCGCTTGCTCCACTTGTTGAGGCTCTTCGTTATTTTCCTGAATCAGAAGAACTCCAATGTGAGTTACAATGCGCCAGGCAGGAATGGCCGGACGCAAGGGCGGAGATTGCCCGTTTGAAAGGGGTCGCCATAGACGCGGATTCTGGTGAGGTCGCAGCGCGTGCACTCTTGCAAGCAGCTCGAACAATGCGAATGCTAAATTGCAATCAGGGGGAGATGGACAAGTATCTTCTCACTGCATTTAAAGCAGATTCTGAGAACTCAAGCACACTAGGGCTATTGGGGCGTCGTTTGCCTCACTTGGCGTACCCCGACGCACTCTGGGTACTCTGGGAGGAGCGGATTAACAAGCGCACGACACCACTGGCGGCGGTTGAGGAGCAACGTCGATTGGCCACGATCTTGTGTTCGTGCGAGAGCTATCGCGACCTTGGGCTTCGGGTTGCGCAGCGAGCGCTTGACGAGGCATACGAGTCGGAGCTCGTTCATATCCCCGGACACTTGGCGTTGCATAGCCTGCTCTTTGCGTATTGTGAAGAAGCCCAGCTGACCAAGGAGTACCTCAACTTAATCGACCGCGGGTTAGAGTTGCCCCTACCTCATCTGGACCAACTCTTCCTGTGTGTGCAAGGCCTGGTGCTTACTCTCAATTCTGGTGATGATTCGGGCGCTGCGAGTTACGCTACTATGGTTCAGACAATTGCACCACAGCATCCTCTAGTAGCCACTGCACTGGAACGCGGCTTGGTTAACGAATCGGTCCTTGTTCAGCCGGACGCTTCCAACACGGTGAGTGGGGTAATTCTTAGTAAACACGTTGACCTGGTGCCAGCCTACGAGGAAGTCGATGATGACTTTCAGCTGATTGACGATATTTTGATTGGTTGGCAAAGCGAAGATGATGTCACCGACGTCTATGAGGACTTCGACATGCCAGAAGCACCCAAGGAGGTTTCTCGAGTTGAACGTCCTCCATCGGCGCCCACAGTGGAAGTACCCAAATCGTTTGGTGCCGTTTCTTCCCTGCCTGAAGAGTCCCTCGAAGTGTTGCGCAGTTCGGCCAGAAAACGAAACCAGCCTCCACCTACACCGGAGCCAAGAGCATCACGTCTGCTGATTCCTTTGGCTATCGATATCTTGGTGGAGGGCAAAGAAGCGAGAGGACTTACACGTGATTTGAGTGAGAGTGGTGCTTTTATTCTGGGGACTGAGCCATTGCCAATAGGCGCAGGCTTGCTGATCAACGTTCACCTTCCAGAAGAAATAGGTTCATTGAAAACTCGGGTGTTTACGTTGGACACGCGAGTAAGCAGGTTGAACGCAAGTGGCTATGGAGTGGAATTTGTACAGCCATCCGAGATATTCTTGCAGCATCTTCGAGAGCTTTTCAAACAAGAGGGATGAGTCCCATGCTGGACGAACTACTGGACGAAATAGAAGTTGGCGGCACGAGGGAACTCGCGGGTGTTGCTATTGGCATTGATCTCGGGACGACCAATTCGATCGCGTACATCATTGTTGACGGAAGTCTGACTGCGATTGTCGACGAAGAGGGAAGAGAGCTTCAAGCCTCTGTCGTCGCGTGGACGCCGGATGGCAATCGATTGGTTGGTGACGCGGCCAAGGCGCGCCGGATAGTCGATCCACAAAACACAGTTTACTCAGCAAAGCGGCTTATCGGACAACCCTTTCATTCGAAGTCGGTTCAGCGGGCAAGAGAAAATGTGCCGTATCAGATTAGTGAAGGCAATCAGCAAGAGATTCTGGTGAACACGAGAAGTGGGACTCAGACAATCCCGCAGATCTCAGCATTTGTCTTAGGACGGCTGAAGTCAATGGCTGAGAATTGTCTGCAAAGACAAGTAACCCATTGCGTGGTTACAGTGCCGGCAAACTTCTCGGACGCCCAGCGTTCCGCAACAAGGCAGGCCGCCCGGATTGCTGGAATGGAGGTGTTGAGGATTCTCAATGAGCCCACAGCTGCTGCCATTGCCTATGGTGAGGGCCGCACAATGCAGCAGCGAATCGCAGTCTTCGATCTCGGTGGCGGAACTTTCGATGTGAGTGTACTCGGCGTTCGAAGTAAACTCTACGAAGTCATCGCTACTGGTGGTGACTCCTATCTGGGCGGTGATGATGTCGACTACATACTCTTTGAATGGCTAGCCGAGAATTTCTTACAGACGCACCGTATCGATGCTCGGGTTGACCCGATTGCTACTGCGCGCCTGCTAGTAGCGGCCGAAGAGATAAAGAAAGGACTGTCATCGGAGGAGTTCTTAGAAGGAAGACTCAATGAAGTCGCTGTAGGCCCCCAGGGTGAAATACTCGGTCTGGACTTTTCGATTAGTCGGGAAGAGTTTGAGTCAATGATCTGGCCCTTCGCGCAAAAGGCGATGGGAGTCGTCGATCGCGTATTGGCTGAGGCCGAGCTGACGGCCAGTAATATTGATGAGGTGATCTTAGTTGGCGGGTCGACCTCGATACCTCTTATTCAACGATTGGTGCAGGAGAAGTTCGGCAAAACACCTAAGTTTCATTTGGACCCAATGAAGGTTGTGGCCCTGGGAGCCGCAGTTCAGGCTGAGCGCCTTGTGAATCCCAGCAAGGACCGCAGTGTTTTATTGGACGTGACTCCACACTCTCTTCGGATTTCTAC
>JAESTW010000687.1 GCA_016763395.1 Kofleriaceae bacterium | reverse complement strand
GCGCTAGCGTCATTAGCTCTGCAACCTTTCCCCTGGCGAGTAAGGCAGTGGCCTCGGCGTCGATCTCCGTTGAAGACACGCTCAGTGCCCTCGACGAGGAGCAGGCCCTAACTCCCTTGCCGCGACTGCAAACCAACTCTCCGGAAACCGACGATAGTATCGATATCGCCCTCGCCGGCCTCGAAATCGATTAGTCCGCTATTTATTGGGGAGACCTAGCTTATTGTACGGGAGAGCCAGCTTAAGCTAGACCTCTTCGGGCTGCCAAAGAGGCTCTTCGAGTTTGTCCGAGAACATACTGTATCGGGCAAAGACGAAAAGCGAGTCGGATAGCCGGTTGAGATATTTTAGGTGCCGGTCGTCGACATCCTCGGACGCGGACAGGGAGACAACCAGACGTTCGGCACGTCGGCACACGCACCTGGCCAGGTGAGCACTCGCCGAAGCCGGGCTGCCTCCGGGCAACACAAAAGAGCGCAGCTCTGGCAGCTCTTCATTGAGTTCATCCATTTCACTCTCTAGCTCTTCGATATGCCGAGAGGAGATGTCCGGTAGTTTTTCGCGGCGCTCTTGGTCGGGAGTGGCCAACTGAGTTCCGACGTTGAAAAGCTCGTTTTGAATGCGCAGAAGCCTGGGAACGAGATTCTCTTTGGCCGCCGAACTCTCCAGAGCACTGATGAACATACCCAAGGTGGCGTTGAGTTCATCAATCGTTCCATAACACTCGATACGAGCATTGTCTTTGGCAACCTTGGCGCCGCCAATGAGCTGCGTCCTGCCGCCGTCACCCGTTTTGGTGTAAACCCTGTTAATTCTGACCATAGCTAGTACCTCGGCGTTAGTTTGTGACAGGCAGGGAGACACGAGCAGACTTGCCCTCGGTCTCCATTACGGCGCGCTGCATGTCCGGTTCAACACCGTCAAACTCGATGTCAAAGCCAGCATCGCGAATCATCTGAATATCGTCGGTTGGAGTGTTGCCATCTGTGGTCAGATAGCCCGATGTAAAGATAGAGTTTGCGGGAAACAGCGCCAGGGCCTGCATCGAGCGCAAGTTTACTTCTCGGCCACCAGCAACTCGGACATCTGCCGTCGGACAGAGAAAGCGGAAGAGGCAAAGGGCGCGCAATGCGTATTGCGGACTGATTCTCTCGCGTCCAGCCATGACAGTTCCCGGACGAGGGTCAAGGAAGTTAACCGGAACGGAGTCCACTTTTAGTTCACGCAGCGCGAAGACGAGATCGATTAGATCCTCTTCACTCTCCCCCAGCCCGACGATGCCGCCACAGCAAGTTTCCATTCCCGACGCTTTGGCAAGCTTGACGGTATTTACTCGATCAGCCCAGCTGTGAGTAGACACGACTTTGTCAAAATAGTTCTGGCTGGTCTCCAGGTTGTGATTGAAGCGATCAATGCCTGCCTCGGCCAAGCGCTTGGCTTTAGCCTCCGTGAGAAGCCCCAAGGAAGCGCAGAGTTCGATGTCGTACTTCTTCTTAATCTCACGCGCAGCTTCGCAGATGACATCCAAATCCTTAGAAGAAGGACCGCGCGTTGCAGTAACCATACATAAGCGTTTGGCCGAGATTGCCGCTGCTTGCGATGCTGCCTCGACCAAGCTCTCAACCGTGTCCATGGGCGATTCGCCGGACGGACTTCCCTGCTTGGAGCTCTGTGAGCAAAACCCGCAATCCTCGGGGCAAGCGCCCACTTTCGCGTTTGCTAAGACTTGGATGTGAACCGTCCGACCAAAGCTTTCACGGCGTACCAAAAAGGCAGCGTGTAGCAGTGGCAGCAGTTCATCGTCATCAGCGTTGAGAATCTGTAGACATTCTGAGCGAGAAAAATCCTCACCTTTTAGAGCGCGCTGTGCAAAAGAGTTCCAGTCAGGTTGTGCTGCCATGATGCTGGCGACACTAGCCCGGATCGCTTGGGAAATCTCGACAGAAAGCTTGAAACCACGGACCGCTACGACATCTAGGGCCGTGCGGCAACTTGAATCGGTGCCCCTGCCCGGGCATTGAGCTCGCCTTTGGCCTGGACCTTCCAAGAGCGTTCTCCCTTGTCGACAAACCCAATGAGCCGCGCTTCTAGCTGATAGAGAACGCCAATCGCTTCCAAGGGAACATTCTCTTTGAGAGGAACTCGAAGTTCTATGATGGCCTTGCCGTTTGGAGCCACGTTGCGCTTGACCTGAACCTTGCCAGACGCGTCAATCCAATCCTCTGCAACAAATCGATACTCCATGCGTTCCAGGGAAAAAGCTTGATTGGTGGGATTGAGTACCTCGACAAAGACTTTGACGATACGGGTGCCCGGTTTGGGCGCTTTGACGCCAAGAACCGAAATTTGGGGATTCGAACTCGTACAGGCGAAAAGACCGATACAAAAAACAAAAAGAAGATGTAGTCTAAAGTGTGGCACGTTCTTACCTATACGAAGGTATTGCCAAAGCCGTGCCGATCGCAACTATTTGGATTTATACGGCCCCAGTTTGAGAAACTGTGAAATCTTGTTCGCACTGTAATCACCAGTTCACACTAGTTCGGTAGATGTGATTTCAGTTCCGATAGCGATCCCACAATCTCGCGAAGCTGCTACCCGCGCGTTACTATTGCTGTGTCGTGAAAATAGGGAAAGACAAACGAGTCCGGATTACTATCAAGCTGCAAGTGGAAAAAGGCGATGTCCTTGAGGAAAGCACTGCAGAATACATCCACGGTGCTGGCAACATGCTGGAAGGCTTAGAGCTAGAGCTAGAAGGATTGGAAGTGGGCGCCAAGAAAAAGGGTGTGATTCCCGCCGCCAAAGCTTTTGGTGGTGCCAAGCACAAGCACGAAAAGACGATTCCACGTAGCGAGTTTCCCAAAGAAGCGAAGCTCAAAGAGGGAACTTCCTTTATGGCCGGCTCTGGTAATTCAGAGGTTCTCATTGAGATTGTGAGCATCAAAAAGGATTCAGTAGAAGCCTTGCTCTGCCATCCTTTGGCGAAGAAAAACATCGCCTTCGAAGTAGAGATATTGGCGATTAGCGACCCTGCGCCGCCTCCTCTGCCATCTGATGTTCTAAGCAAAGGTTGAGACGACTCTACGCCCACCGAGGCGCTGCCGCTGAAGAGCCGGAAAACACCTTGCCCGGTTTCGCGCTAGCGGTCTCGTATGGTGCTGACGCTCTAGAGTTGGACGTACACATGACGAGCGACGGAAAAATCGTCGTCTCTCATGACAGTGACGGAATGCGCATGTGCAACCGGACAGCGAAAATTCGCCGGACGACATACGCCGAACTATCCCAATGGGATGCAGGCTGGGGATTCGTCGACAGTGACCGGCAGCGGCCCTTTGCGGACAAAGGCTACCGCATCCCACTCTTTGCGGAGATCCTGGACCAATTCCCGGACAAGGTCATCAACGTCGATCTTAAGCAACGATCTCCCTCCATGGTCTCTCGGATGTTGCAGATTGTCCGCCAGGCTGGCGCCGAAGAGCGAGTTATCCTTGCTAGTTTTTCTCAGTACACCCTTTTACATGTGCGTGCAGCGGGCTACCGCGGACTGACGGCATTGGCACCCGGAGATCTGGCCCTGGCTCTCTATTTGCCCAAGCCGCTCGGCTCACGTTTGCCACTGCGCGGACAGGCAGCACAAATCCCAGTGCAGCAGGGGCCGATATCGCTTGCAACGCCAGAGAAGATCGCCAAGCTCCACGGGCTCGGACTACGCGTCGACTTTTGGACGATCAACGATGTGCAAGAGGCTCGGCGACTCCTGGCGATGGGAGCCGATGGCATTATGACCGATGACCCGAAACGTATTGCGGCCGCGTTCTCTGAGTACTGAGAACACGGCCGACAACTCGTTATTGTTTAACGAGTGAGAAGCTACGCGGAAGCTCGCTTGCTTCCCCGATGAATGGATGCAACGGCGAGTTTCTCTGCTCGAAGCTCGGAGATTACTTCGCCAATGGTGACCAAGAAACCGTCGATCTTCGCGATGCTCAAGTCGCCCATGTTGGCAACCTGTAAGAATTTATCGGAAAGAACATCTTTACAGCCGTAAATCACATATCCGCGGACTTTAAGTGCGGCATACAACTCTTTGAATGTCACGCCGTCGGGAACGCAACAGGTAACCACAGAATGAGACTCGTTGCCTGTCCGAGTGAACGGCTCCATGCCGAGAGCAGATAGACCTTTTCGCAAACGCTGATTGCGCTCCTTGTACATTGCGATTCTAGCGGTGTGTCCATCTTCGAGGAACTCACTGAGAGCTGCATCGAGAGCGAAGTACGCCGATACTGCTGGAGTGAATGGAGTCTGTGCCAATTCTTCGGCGTAGCGCTTGTAACGCTTGAGATCGAGATAGTACGAACGTGGTTTGACGTTCTCAATCTTCTGCCAGGTCCTAGGAGAAACACTCAAGAAGCCCGCACCGCTTATAGCGTGCAAGCACTTGTTGGCGCTGCCCCAACAAACATCAATATGGTCGCGAACGACGTCGATGTCTTCTGCGCCGAGAGCACTAACTGCGTCGACCAAGAAGAGTGCATCGTAGCGCTGGCAAATCTCACCAACGGCGCGGACCGGATTGAGCAGGCCAACCGAGGTCTCGTGTGCCGTCATTGCAATTACGGAGATATCGGGATTTTCTTCAATCGCCCGTTCAATGTCGTCCGGGTTCACCTGATCGCCCCACGCGTATCGAAGATGCACAATGTTCATCTCGTGCAAACGAGCAATCTCGTGCATACGCTCGCCAAAGGCGCCGTTATCGACAATTAGAATTTTTGCATCTCGTGGAACAACGGAAGAGATTCCGCATTCCATAGCCGCTGTTCCGCTTCCTGTTACGACACACATGGTGTGCTCAGGAGAACCACGAAAGACTCGGCGAAGCTTGCTGTTCAGAGAAACCATGAGCTCGCTGAAGTGAGCATCGCGATGACAAACATCGTGGTGTACCATGGCGCTCTTGACTCGAGGAGTCGTATTGACCGGCCCCGGGTTGAGCAAGATGTACTCTGGATGCTGCTTGCTCTCCAAAATAGCCGACACAGGTGCTTCTACTTCGGCAGCATTGGCAAGTCCCCAAGGCCAAGCGATTCGGCCCATTTGCATGAACACACCGCCATGCTGGATGAGACCGGACAGACCATCTTCTAAGCTGGGATTGCTGAGCTTTTCAAGTTGCGTAATAAGCGCTGCGGGCGAAACCAAAGCGTGTCCGGTGAAGATGGCATCGTACTCTTCGATATCCAAGCCCATAGACTCGACAGCTTTGGCTTTATTGCCGCGTCCGCCGCGCAGTACGACTTTGAACTCTTCGCTCAAGTCCGCGATATTGAGTGAAGAATCAGCTGCAGTAGAAACACAAATAGAAGCTGCGTGTCCGCCCAGTTGGGTCGTGCAAAGAGCAGCAAGTGCCTCTTTGTGAAGTGGTCGTTCGCCGTGAAGAATCAAGCAGGGACCGGAGTCTGCGAGCAAGAAGTCACGAACAGCCAGAACCGCTGAACCGCTGGCTTGGCGCCAACCTTCGTTGGAATAGCACTGAACCTTCATTCCGGTGAACTCGCCAACATCGAGTCGCTGAAGCAGCTCTTCGGCGTGCTCGCCATCAACTACAGCAACATCTTGCACTCCAACTTGATAGAGTGAAGTCAATGTTCGCCGTACCAATGCAACCATGGATGATGGCAGGGTGCTGCCTCCTTCAAGGACGAGACGGTGAGCTAGAACAATGGCGCGTGTAGTCATAATTGAACCTCCGAGTGCATCCAAAGCAAGAAATGATCCGCAAGCGATTCTCATTTACTTTCAATGAGTTAACGCTATAAGTGGTGAAAACCTGACAGGTAGTTGTTCAATCACCACCACATTCGGCTACACCAGCTACCAGTTCAGTGGCTAATTGAGTTGGATCTCCAGATTCGGTGAACTTCGACAGCAGTAGCGGGGGATTCGTGGTATCGCTGGCCTCATGAGCTCGGTCTCGGTAGTAGTCATCGACTGCCCAGTTGACGCGCCAGGACCGCTAATGCGGGTGGCGGGCATGTCCGTGGCTGCTCGCTTGGCGAAAGAGAATCTGCGTGAGGGCCATGAAGTTGTAGTCCGCTGCAGCGCCGAGCAATTCGAAGCCTTGAACCTACCGGACGTGGCTCACCTGGGTTTGGGCGAGGCGCTTCCAAACGAGAGTCGAGTCGTCAGCGCGAGCGAGCTCCTCGGGATTGAACTCGTCGATGATGCAAGTCGACGCAAAGCGGAATGGGCAGTGTTGCAAACCTGTCGCCGGCCTTATGATGGGCTCGCTGACAGGTACTGGCTGCGCTCGATCTCCCTGCGAATAAGCCGCTTTCTGTGCCACTTCGGGACAACTCCCAACAACGTTACCTTTGTGTCCATCCTCTGCGGATTCACCGCTTGCCTCGCCTTGGCCCTGCATGGCTCCGAGCGTTGGGCTCTCTCCTTGGCTGGAGCAACCATTTTTGCCGCTGTCATCTTGGACTCAGTCGACGGCGAACTCGCTCGGGTTCGTCACATGGGTAGCAAGCTCGGTATGTGGCTCGACAATGTTTCCGATGACGTGATCGATACCAGTATTGTCGCATGTATGGGCATCGCGATTGGCGGTATTTGGCTACCTCTTGCGCTGGCAGCTACCGCAATGCGCGCTTTTGCGGCCGGTGTCACTTATCACGGAGCAGCCAAACTAGGTTCGCCCGGCGACGTAATGGCGTTTCGATGGTGGTTTGAGTCCGAACAAGACACCGAAGAGGTCTACGAAAATCCGTTTACTCCCATGCTCTTCCTGCGCTCTTTTGGCAGGCGTGACATGTATATATGTGTCTTCGCCATTTCATTTGCGCTCGGACAACCACTGCCAGCCCTACTTTTGGCGATGGGCAATGCTGTCGGACATTTCGCGCTGGCTGTCTTGCATGTCTTCCTTCACACCTCCACCCCACGTAAAGGCGATTCTCAATGAAAGCAATAATCTTAGCAGCAGGCATGGGTACACGACTGCAATCCGTATCCGGTGGAATCCCGAAGTGCATGGTTAAGGTCGGTGGAATCCCGCTCATTGATCGCATGATCGCGAGAATTGGCGAAACTGAGATATCAGAGTTAATCGTAGTCACAGGATATCGGGCAGACGAGCTCAAATCGTACGTGTCCAGCATCGACCATCCCCTGGCCAAGAATGCGGTATTTGTCTACAACGATCGCTACTCGGACATGGGCAACTTCTATTCACTGCTGGTTGCAGAAGAAGCTGTGGGCGACTCGTCCTTTGTGAAGTTCGATGGTGATGTTCTGATGGACGAGAAAGTTCTGCCTACCCTACTGGCAGCTCCGGGGCCTGCAACACTGGCCGTAGATTGCCGTGACGGCATGGGGGACGAGGAGATGAAAGTTCGCGTGGACGCGGCTGGGGTCATTCTCGAGTTGAACAAGCGCATGGATCCAGCAGTCTCGATCGGTGAGTTTATCGGTATCGACCGAGTGGACGCGGAGTTCACTGCCACCGTCTTTGCTCGTCTTCGCTCGCTGATTGAACGCGGTGAAATCGATGAGTACTACGAGCGTGCGTACGAGCTACTGATTCAAGAGGGCAGCCACTACGAGATTGCTGACATCACTGGCTGTCAATGGACAGAAATCGACGATGCGGCAGACCTAGAAGTAGCAGAAGCGATGATCGCTGCCGAGTAACACTGGCTACCCAGCCGAGTTCGACAGCTAGCTGGAACTAAAAGGGGCTCTCGTCGTCGAGAGCTTGTCCGGTGGAATCACGGTCGGTAGTTACATCGTAGTCGCTATCTCTGTCCCTGTCCCTGTCCCGCTCTCTGTCCCGACGAGACTTTTTCTTCTTCTTGGTTTTTTTCTTTTTCTTCTTTTTTCGAGAGTCGCGAGAACGACGGTCATCGTCGTCGTCATCGTCATCCGCGTCATCCTGGTCACG
>JAESTW010000686.1 GCA_016763395.1 Kofleriaceae bacterium | reverse complement strand
GACATCGTAACCTTTCATGCGGGCACCAAACGCAATGGCGAGGAATTGGTGACTGCCGGTGGGCGAGTCTTGGCTGTCACCGCACTTGGCTCTTCGGTGGAGAGCGCACGAACTAGCGTGTACCAAGCCGTATCCAATATTAAGTTCGCAGGAATGCAATACCGCCGAGATATCGGTGTCCGAAGAAACGAAGGAAAGTAATTATGGAAAAGAAACCAATCGTTGCCATATTGATGGGGTCCAAATCCGATTTGTCACTTATGCGTCCCGCATGTGAGATTCTGGAGGCATTTGAGGTCGAGTACGAACTGCGCGTGTTGTCCGCTCATCGCACACCCGAGAGAACATCGGACTTCGCTACCAAAGCCAGGAAACGGGGGATTCAGGTTGTTATCTGCGCGGCCGGTGGAGCAGCGCATCTGGCCGGAGTTGTTGCTGGGCTGACAACCCTTCCTGTTATTGGTGTGCCGCTCGCTCGGACGCCTCTTGCCGGACAAGATGCGCTTTTGGCAACGGTACAGATGCCTACGGGAATTCCTGTAGCTACAGTCGCTGTGGATGGAGCTGCCAACGCCGCGATCTTGGCGGCGCAGATATTGGGTTTGAACAATCCCGCTGTCGAAAAGATGGTTGAGAACATGCGGGCTGCAAATCTCGCTAAGGTGATTGCGGACGACGAGGAGCTCAACGGCGGCTCATGAGCCAAGAACACATTCTTGCGTCCGCACTAGAATCATTGCGGGCGGGGAAGATCGTCTGCATACCGACCGAGAGCAGTTATGGCTTGGCCGTGGATGCGGGCAATGTGTCCGCGATCGAAACCCTCGTATGCCTCAAAGCCCGAGCGACTCAATCTGCCATCGGACTTATCGCTGGCAGTGTGTCCCAAGCGCGAAGCTTTAGTGGTGCTTGGCCCAGGCGGGCAGAGGAGCTGGCAAGCGAGTTTTGGCCGGGGCCGCTGACCTTAGTCCTACCTCCGCCGTGCTCGATCTCTGAGCATTTGCTCGGGCCAAGTGATCGGGTGGCGATTCGAGTTTCAAGCCTCAAGCTAATTCGGGATCTGGCATTGCAGCTCGGCAGACCCATCACAGCAACCAGTGCCAATCCCAAGGCTCAGACGCCAGCCTCCAGCTGCGAACAGGCCAAAGAATATTTCGGAGAGGCAGTCTCGTACTATCTCGAGGGTGGAATGTGTACTGGCGATCCGTCCACGCTAGTCGATTTTGATGCTGCAGGAACCCCGATAGTACTGCGGCAAGGGCCGGTTTGCATTGTGCCCTAAGACCGATTGACTAGAACAGAGCGCGCTGATACCAAGCCCAGATGGCAGATGTAGCTGGATTTCGCGGACTCTTGTACGACTCTTCTAAGGTGGAACTGAGCAAGGTATTGGCTCCTCCCTATGACGTTATAAATGCGGAGGGACGTGCGCATTTGGCCGCCAAAGACGAGCGAAACTGCATTCGCGTGATTTTACCCGAAGTCGCTGAGGGCGAGCCGGACGCGAAGTACACACATGCACGAGACCTACTCGCTGCGTGGACAAAAGAGGGCTATCTTGTCCGAGATGAGCAGCCTGCGGTATATCGTTATCACCAAGTGTTTACCCATCAGTCGCTTGGAACAAGTGAGGTTATACGGCGAGGGTTTATCGCCGCGGTTCGGCTTCACGACTTTGATGAAGGTGTTATTCGGCGGCACGAGCGAACACTCAAGGGGCCCAAAGTGGACAGGCTCAAACTCTGGGAAACCACGAGTTCGCACTTGTCTCAGATCTTTACTCTTTATTCGGACCCAGAATCTCAGGTTGACGCCTTGTTCTCAGAGGCGGAGAAGCTAGATCCAACCATCGACGGGGTTACAGAAGATGGCACCAGGCATTTGCTGTGGCGAGTCGACGACCCAGAGGTTGTAGCCCGAGTTAGTGCAACAATGGCGGACAAGAACCTGTACATCGCCGACGGTCATCATCGCTACGAGACGATGTTGGCGTTTCGTGAAAAGCTTGTGCACGACGATTCGGATGAGCGATCTGCGGCTCGTTTCGGCATGATGTTCCTCGCGAACATGGACGATCCTGGCTTGGTTGTACTGCCCACCCATCGCATGGTTCACAGTGTACCGGGCTTTGATGCACTTCAGATGCGAGAAAAACTCTCAGCATATTTTGAGCTTCGTGAAGTCGCTGGAGCCGCCAACGATCTGGAACTTTTGTTGCAAGAACTCGCTTCTAGCGCCGAAACCGGGACCAGCTTCGCACTTGTGATTCCCGGCGAATCAAAGGCCACGCTTCTCACGCTAAAGGCAGATCTGGATTTGGCCGCTGCGGGTGTCAATGGCTCTGAGGAAACCCTGAAGCTCGACGTCACTCTACTACACAGCCTGGTCTTGGAAAAAATCTTAGGCGTGAGCTTGGCAGATCAGGAGGCCCAGACACGAATTACCTACATCAAGGACACGCAGGCTGCGCTGGACAGCTGCGCTACAGGCGAGGGGCAGGTCTGCTTTTTGATGAACGCTACTCCCGTTGCTCAAGTTGTAGCGGTGTCCGACGCCGATGAAGTGATGCCGCAAAAATCGACTTTCTTCTATCCAAAGATCGCCAGCGGCATGGTGTTCAATCCTGTGAACGAAAGCGAAACGCTGTAGCGCAGGCGGGGCGAGGAATCCGCTCTTGATTCAGATACCCCGTAGACTAGCGAATCGCGTCAGTAGGCAAAGGCGGGGACTGGATCGAGCACTACTTCTTCGCTCGGTCCGGTGATCGTCTTGTACTGGTTGTCGTTGTAGAGCGAAATACTGCCGTCCGGTTGTACGAGTATGCCTTCGAAGTTTTGTGACTTTCCAAGTATAGATTCCATGGCCAGAATGTCTGGTTCAGTCCGGGCCCCCATTCCGATTTGATATCGAAGGATTCGAGCGACGCCGAAATGGCGCTCGATCGCGAATACCTCGAGAAGCTCATTCTTCGCATGGCAGTCGATACCACTAAGCTTTCCGGTGTCAGTCGTTAGCGGGACCCAGTTGACAAGAGTCGGTCCACCGCTGAGCTTGCGGCGCAGAATGGGGGCAACCCGATTTCCCGCACTGTTGATGTGAACCAACTCCGCTGCTGCGACGAGCCAATCACCAGCAATACACAAGCCCTCAAGGCCGTGATTGTCATCTGCTCGCAAGCCCTCTGGATATTGCATAACAATCGTGTCCACAACTCGCGCTTGCTTGTCCGCAATCTCAAGCACCAACACCAAATCCGATTCTCGATCAGGGGCTTCGCTCTCGGTCGACACGTAGATTCGGGATTCAGTGCACGCCAAACCCTCCAAATCGAGCCCTTCTGGTACACCCAAAATCGAGAAAACCGAGGTAGTCCCATCTTTAGAGAGTCGAAAGAGCGTTTGGTTTCGTTCGGCTACCAAGAATACGTCGGTTCCTTGTTGGCACGCCCCGGAGATTCCCAGTGCGTCCGGGTGCTCTATCGTCGTGCGTTCTCGGACGACAGGTTGACCAATCGGTGGGCGTTGCTTGCGGGCGGCGAGATGGTGGGCATCGTCGAGCGTGCCTGTCGCAGCTGGCGATACCGACGATGAGTTGCGCACAGTCCCTGGTTGCGAGCCACAGGCGCTCAGGGCTAGAGCCAACGAAGGAAGTAGTTTTAGTTTTGTAGCGATTGACATCAAGAGTGCCGACTTTCGAGTAGGTCGGCCCAGTGGCCGCGTCCAGTTCTTCGCAGCCTGTCTAAATAGGCTTCCAATTGTCCGCGAGTATGTGTTGGTCCACCTTCGGAGATCACGGTCCACATGGGATCGACCGGGTGATTGGCATCTTTCATTCTCTCTCCCAGCCACGTATCTATTCCCGAAATGGCCCGCAAGACCAGTTCAGGCCTCTCTGGAGCGATATCGAATTGTTCATGCGGATCATCGGAGAGGTTAAAAAGCATGGATTCGGGGAATCCGTGGTGTCCGTCGTGGTAACTGCGAATGCATATGAACTCTTTTTCTTGGTCTCGAAAGCGCAGCGAGCGCTGGCAGGTCCAGGCGCCTTGGCTGAGAACCAGAGCTTCGCGGCCCTCTTCTTCTCCTGCGCGAAAGGACTCAGAGAAACTCTTGCCATGCCAATTGTCTGGGACTTTGCCCCCGAGAAGAGAGGTAATGGTAGCGGCCACATCGAACTGATAGTGCAAGCCCTTGTCTACACGCCCCGCTTGCGAATCGGTAATACCGGGCCACTTCAGAATCGCAGGAACGTGACAGGTGTGCTCGTCCGCTGTTTGGTGATCCCCGTAGATGTTGAGTTCTCCCAGAGTCTCTCCATGATCCCCACTGATAAGAATTGCTGTATCGTCGTAAATTCCCTGTTGTTTGAGGAGATCGACAACTTGTCCGATGTGCTTGTCCGCGTAAAGTACGCCAGTGTCGTAGCCATCAAACATGCGGCGTACTTGGTCAGCCGAGTCCATGACATAGGGCTGCCTGGGGTAGAGACGTTTATATTCGTCTCCTACTTCTTCGTATCCTATCATCTCCTGTGCCGAGTGCGGGCCACAACCTTGCCAATGGGCCAAGCGCACATCTTCGCTCAGCCAAGCGGGCAGGGGACTCTTTTGAAAAGGATCACCGAAACTCGCTGGCGCGCGGTAGGGAGTATGCGGGTCCCACAAGTTAAGGTGCAAGAACCAGTTGTCCGAATCCTTGTTGCGCTCTAACCAATCGATCGCGACCGGTGTGATTTCGTGGGCACTTTCCAAACCGCGCCGTCCGGTATTGTGAATTTCGTTGAACGCGGAATAGAAGTGCCAAGCCGCATGACGTTCGGCAAAGGGGGAAACCGAGGTCGTGTACATTCCCGCATTTCGCATGGTTCGAGGCCATGAGGTCCGCCCCAGGATAGAGCCAAAACCACGTCCTACGCCCTCCACGAATGGGTCTGCTGCTGTTCCTCCATGGCCGATGACCCCTGTGTTGATACCAAAGCGACCTGAGAAAAGAGCTGTCCGGGATGGTAGGCAGGGACCGTCTGAAACGTAGACGGATTCGAAGCGTACTGCTTCTGCCGCTATCTTGTCTATATGGGGGCTGGTTGGGCGATGGTAGCCGTAGCAGCTCAGGTGGTCGGGGCGTTGGGAGTCAATGTCAATATAGAGAAATCGCATGGTTTATCACTAAGGATGGAACGACGAGTGTCGGAATTTAAGCAAGTCTCGGAATGGATGGTAGGTTGGTGGCACGTCTACTTTTCAGCTTGCGCACCTTCTGTCCGGTCTTTTCCGCTCCGTTTTGCTCGGTAGAGTGCATCATCGGCTGCTTTAAACAGGGTCTCGGGGCCGCCGTGCTCCGGATAGGTCGAAACTCCAATACTCAGTGTTGGGTGTATGGTAACACCCTCGCGGGTGAAATCGTGGGCTGCCATCTGCTTGTGCAGCTCATCGGCCAAGGAGAGCGTGTCCTTATGTCCGATCGTTGGAAAACATGCGACGAATTCATCCCCACCAAATCGGGCGAGATGACCGTGATCTTGCATGACTGCACGAATCAGCTTTGCCGTCTCGATGATGGCGAAGCTGCCGACTTGATGCCCGTATTGGTCGTTGATTCCCTTCAGTCCATCCATGTCAATGACGGCGACAGAGAGAGAGGAATTATCGGACACCGCTTGCCTAGCAACGACTTCAAAGATCGATTCGTACTGCTTCTGGGTATCCAGACCGGTGAGGCTGTCAGTGTGAACGAGCTCTTCGACCTGAGAGTAATACTCAATGTCTACCGCGTCGGAATACGAGAACCGAAGTACCGATGAACCGAGGAAAATCTTGTCTCCGGTTTTGATTCGCGAGCTCTCGCCGATGATAGTCCCGTTGAGAGTTGTTCCGTTGGTAGAGCCGAGGTCGACAACGAGATAATGATCGCCGGAATCTGCGATTCGGACACAACAGTGGGCACGGGAAATCGAGCCATCGTTCAAAGCGAAGTCAGCTTCTTCATCCCGTCCGATAACGATCGGGTGGTTGCACAACATATGTCGTCCGAGATCGACCTGTGCACCTTGCACTACCAATAGCGTCCCCATTCGCTGTAGCGACTCGGGGGATATTGTCGATTCAGTTGCGGCGACTCGAACAGTTGGAGCCGGTTTGCGGGGGGGCTTACGGTGCTTGGGCATATGGTTCCCAATGAGGAGTGTAGCATCGCAGGAGAATGGGAGCCAATTGAGACCAGGTCACGCACTGTCTACAAGTGTGTTTTTTTGTAAGGAATTCGCCTTTCCTTTGAGTTCCTGCGGGGAAAGAGGTAGAAGCTAAGGACAACAACTAGTGGGTGCTTGTATGGAATTTACTACACAAATTAACATTGTCATTGCGGTGAACCAGCTGGGAACAAACCCAGTCGGGTATTCCAATTGGCAATGTACCCCAATGTCGACTCTTGGCAATACGACCGTCCAGTACGAGACTATCTCTCCAATACGAGAAGACGAGCCCTAACCTACGGACTGTAGGTATTTTTCTCTCAGTAGTCTGAGCGGATAACGGGCTTCCATCGGGGCCCGATTTTGTTGTTGGTGTCGCCTTACTACTCGTATGGCAGACGTCGTTGTTTTATTTTTCTCCACAGCTGTGGAGTTGCGCCCACGCCATGTGGGCAAGGAGGTAGCCAGTGTTTGGCTCCAAAAAATTATCGTGGAATTCGGCACCCTTGGCAGAGCTATTGCGTCTGTCGTGGCCGATTTGTGTGTCTATGCTTTCCTACAGTGCGATGACTCTGGCGGACACCGTATTTGTCGGACGGCTGGGAAAAGCCTCGCTGGCCGGTATGGGACTCGCTGGGACTCTTGCGTTTGCTGCTGTGGTCTTTGGAATCGGCCTACTGCGGGGAGTAAAGGTTGTGGTATCGCAGGCAGTCGGTGCCGGTAGAGAAGATCGAGTCGGACAGTATGCGGCCTCGGGTATCCTCATCGCTGCGGTGATGGGACTCTCGGTGCTCGTTTTTGGGCAACTATTGGTTTTGGCGGTGCCGTTGCTAGCGGCTAGCGCCGAGGCATCGAGTATCGGTGTCGACTATCTTTTTGTCCGGCTCTTAGGAGCACCGTTGCTCTTTCTCTTCTGTACCACCAGGGAGACGAGTTACGGCCTTGGGGACACTCGATCACCCATGGTGGCGTCGCTATTGGCGAATGTACTGAATATCGCTCTGGACTACGTGTTTATCGTAGAGCTGGCGACCGGGGCATCTGGCGCGGCTTGGGCAACGCTTGTCGCAACGGTTTTGGAAGTGTCTGTTCTCCTGGTACTTACGCGCGCGCCGGGCTTCAGGCAGCTCAAGAAAGCAGGGCGATATTTGCGTGCCGTCTTGCGAGTGGGAATTCCCACTGGTATCCAGTTCGCAATCGAAATTGGTGCGTTTACCCTGCTAACAGTGCTTATAGCATCGATGTCCGAGACCGAAATGGCCGCGCATCAAATCGCGCTCTCAGTAATTCATTTCGCTTTCTTGCCCTACGTGGCGATCTCCGAAGCAGCTTCGGTAATGGTCGGACAAGCTGTGGGCGCGGATCGAGATGAGCTGGTGCCTAGAGTGGCTCGTTATGCTCTGTTCACTTCGCTGAGCTACGCGTTGTTCTGCACGGCATTGTTGATATTTGAAGGCGATACAATCGCAGGGCTCTTCGGAGTGGATTCGGAAGTCGCGGCGGTGACCACAAATCTGCTCTACCTCGCGGCACTCTTTCAGCTCGGCGATGCGTGCAATATCGTTGCGCGTGGGGTACTGCGCGGGGCGGGCGACGTGAAGTGGTCGGCAAGCGTATGTGTGACGATCGCCTGGCTAGTGCAGCCGCCCTTGACCTGGTACTTCGGCTACCATCTCAACATGGGTGCCTTTGGCGGATGGTTGGCGATCGTAGTGGAGATATTTGTTGGGGCAGGGATATTGTGGTGGCGTTTGTCCGTGGGAGGTTGGCGCCCCAGTGCGCGGGCTGCTCGAAGAGACCTAGAAATATAAGGATTCAAAGAGTGCAAGCGGTCAGAATGCTTCGTCAATTGCAGCTGTGCATTGGGCGCGGCATAATGGCCGGCAAAATCAGGTAAGATCGCAGCGAGGTAGAGCATGACTCTTTGGACTAGACGAGACACACTAAATCGGGCTTCAAATTGGACTTCGCGACTGGGCTATATGGCTCTGAGTTGCCTGTGGGTTGCGGCCTGTGGAGACGTAGTGGCGGACCCGGACGCAGCTCCAATTGATGCGCCACCGCCAACGGGAACCTTTAGTCTGGATTGGACTATCGTCGACGGCATCAACAACCTCAGCTGCAACCAAGTGGGAGCGCTAGCCCTGAGCGTACGTTTGGTTACAACCGGCGGATCCATAGGATCAGCAGAAGCTTTCAGTTGCGCTGGCGGGCGGGCAACGAGTCGCGGAATCAGTCCGGGCAACTACCAGTTTTCAATCGACTTACTCGCATCTGGAAACCGAAGCCTTCTCGACGGCAGGATTATAGTCCCCAATATTGAGATTGTTCCGAACGGAAACACCGAGTTGCCCATGCAGACATTTGAAGTGTCGTCCATCGGCAGATTTTTGTTCACGGTCACTGGCGGCGCGAGCGGCGGAAACTGTGAGAGTGCTGCCAACTCTGGCGCTGGAATCGTCGGTGTCGATTTTCAATTGCGCGATAGCATGGGCGGCTGCGTGCCCTCAGAATTTGTCGTATCTCAAGGCAGTGGTAGCGGCGGAACCTACACATCGGACTGCGGAACACAACGCGCAGCATCTCCGTGTATCCTGAGTGATCAAGAGATTCGAGTGATGACTCCTGCTGGTAGCTACCAGCTTGTTGTCACAGCGCAAAAAGCGGGCCCGATAGATTGTTACAGCAAAGCCGCCAATTTTGTTCTTCCCGGCGCTGGCCTGGAATCCGACCTCGGACAGCAAACGCTCGCCTTAGAGTTTTCCCAGGATTGTGACCCGAACTTCGTTGCCGTAGACGCTGGGGTACAGATGACTGACGCGGGAGTAAGCGACGCTTCGCTTTAGGAATCTAGTGTCAAGCCAGTTTAACATCCAGCTAAACATCCAGCTTGCTGTGCTTGGCGTTGCTGGCGTCTATCGTACACGGTGTCTTCATTACAGGTTAGCCCGATGCTGATATTGGTATTGAAGTTTGGCGACGAAGAAGTCCGGATGCCCTCGGGAGAGAGCTTCATCGGCAGAGCGCTGGATTGCCAGCTACGCTTCAACGAGGCCACCGTATCTCGCAGGCACTTGCGAATCATCTGCCGCAAAGACGAGGCTCACATTGAAAACTTGAGCATGACCAATGAGACCTTGCTCAACTCCCAGCCGATCGGAGAACCGTGCCGTCTTCAGGATGGTGACGAGATTCAAATCGCACACAATATTTTGAAGGTAAGTATAGTTGAGCAGGCGGGACAAGCCCGGCCGGACTTTACTAGCAACGAGTATTTCGAGGATCCGCTCGCTAGCCCCGAGGATTGGGACGAGCAGACAATCAGAAAAACCCCGAAGGAGTCGGATGAGCTAGAATTTGATATCTCAACGCTAGACCGGCACAATTGTCCCAAGTGCCGAGCGCTGGTTGAGATTTCAGAGGCATTGTGCTCGAGCTGTGGCTATAAATGGCCAACGCCTGGGCCGGCCAGACGCACTCAAAAGATACAGATGCCTCAGGAAAAGCTGCGTGAAAATCCCCGGCATATTGTCCGGGTACCAGTGATCTACTCAAGTGACGATCTCACACTTGATGTGGTGGCTAGGGATTTGGGGCGCGGCGGTATGTTTCTGGCGTCTGAAATTTTGGAGCCGGTAGGAACCAAGTGCCATGTCACAGCGCTGCCTGATGGTCGTCCGGCTCTGCATTTCAAGGCAGTGGTATGCCACGTATCGACTGAGTCGGTCTCGGGGAGACCACCTGGCTTTGGCGTAAAATTCGGTAGTCTGTCGGCTGGTGCACAACAATGGCTGGATGTTGTGACGCGCAACAAGACTGACGTCAGCTAGCCCAAGAGTAGGGTGCTTGCGCGGTGAGCCTAGAGGAGCTGTTGGTGGAATCCAGGCTTTGGTCACATCGAGGGTGACACGGCTTCCTTGGCTACTGTACGCGGCCGGTCCTATGGCGAGTTTGAAATAAATGACCCAGAGTAGAGCTGCCTATACAATGTCGGTAGCCTTGGGTTGACAGCGTAGCTTTTTCCTTGCGACAACTTCTCCCGCATGACTGTGCGCCTCCACGAGGTTGTTTCCTTTCTCGATTCCACCCTTGAAATCGAGGGTTTTCGAGACTCCGGACTCAACGGATTGCAGGTGCAGGGTTCAGCCGAAGTAGACAGGATCGTTACCGCGGTCTCGGCATCGGCAGAAGTTTTTGAGCGAGCCATCGAGCTGGATGCAGATTTGGTTGTCGTCCATCATGGTCTGATTTGGGGAAAAGGTATTGAGCGTGTCACCGGCACGATGGCCCGGCGGCTCAATCTATTGTTGTCGCATTCAATGTCACTTGCCTCATACCACTTGCCACTTGATGTTCATCCGAGACTTGGAAATAACGTTGGCCTCGCTGACGCAATCGCGCTACAGGCCAATCGCTCTACCTTTGGCAGGGCACCGGGCCAGGAGACTGGACCAGAGATTGGACTCTTGGGGGCCTGGGGCTCATCCTTATCGTTGCAGGATGCTGTGCTACGGATTGGCGCAGGAGTGTGTAACGGGCAGACGCCGCGCTTTGTGTTTCCCTTCGGGCCACAGCAAGTTCGGACAGTTGGCCTGTGCACGGGAGCTGCTAGCTTTCTCCTAGAGGCTGCGGCTCAAGCGGGCTGCGACATCTTCGTAACGGGCGAGTTGTCCGAGAACTCGGTCGCCATCGCAAAAGAATTACAGATAACCCTCGTCGCTGTAGGACATTACGCCACGGAAGTCTTTGGCGTTCTGCGATTGGTCGACGAGTTGCGGATGAAGTTCGCAGATTTACAAATAGATTTTGTCGACGTACCAACACCCATCTAAACGGAATTAATACCTATCAATGACCACTCCATTTCGAGTTCTTATCTCCGACTCCATGTCTTCTCGCGCACAGGAAATTCTCAGCGCCTCACCAGCGGTGCAATGCGATGTCAGGGCGGGGATTTCCGCTGAAGAATTGGCCGAGTGCATCGGCGAGTACAACGGTCTCCTGGTTCGGTCTCGGACAAAGGTGAGCGCAGAGATACTCGAGCGGGCGGGCAAGCTTAAAGTGATTGGCCGAGCGGGAATTGGCGTTGACAACATTGATGTTGGAGTCGCCTCAGCTCGCGGAATTCTGGTCGAAAACGCGCCCAAGGGCAATATCATCACGACGGCCGAACACGCGATTTGTCTCTTGCTTGCACTCGTGAGAAATATTCCAGCAGGGACTTCTTCGATGAAGGACAACCGGTGGGAGAAAAAGAAGCTCGAGGGAACCGAAATCTACGGCAAGACCTTTGGTGTTGTGGGGCTTGGAAATATCGGACGGATCGTAGCTGACTTGGGCTCGGGACTGCGCATGAAAGTCATCGCCTGCGACCCGCAGATAGACAAAGAGTCTGCCGACAAGCTGGGAGTCGAACTGGTCTCTTTTGCGCAGCTGCTTGAGCGCTCCCACTTTATCAGTATTCACACCCCGCTAGTGGACAGCACCCGAGGGCTTATCGGACAGGCTGAATTTGCGAAAATGCGCGAAGGGGCTTTCCTAGTAAACGCTGCTCGTGGCGGAATTGTGGATGAGGAAGCTTGTTTGGCGGCACTGGAGTCAGGCCGCCTGGCTGGAGCTGCATTCGATGTCTTTGTGACCGAGCCAGCGCCAGAAAACCATCCGCTTGTCCAGCATCCCAAGGTGATTTGCACACCACACCTCGGGGCATCGACGGCGGAGGCTCAAATCAAAGTCGCCGAAGATGTCGCCAATCAAATGGTTGCTTATGCTGAATCCGGTGCCGTTATAAACGCACTTAACGAGTCTTCAATCGCCAAGAACTGAGTCCGGCGTGATTACAAATAAAGGGAGAGAATCATGAGTGTTGTTGCAGTCGTTGGCGCCCAATGGGGCGATGAAGGAAAAGGAAAAGTTGTCGACCTCTTAAGTGATGAGGCGTCGATGGTCGTCCGCTACGGCGGTGGTGCGAATGCCGGACACACATTGGCGGTCGACGGCAAACAGCTAGTCACGCACCTCATTCCCTCGGGAGTGTTGCACCCCGGAACGCGCTGTGTTCTGGGAGACGGCATGGTAATTCACCCCGGTGACCTAGTGAAAGAGGTCGAACGTTGTCGTGGGCTCGGACTACTTGCGGGCGATGAGCTTCTCATTGGTGATGGCGCACATCTGGTAATGCCGTACCACTCGCTCATCGAGGGCTTGCGAGAAGACCGCGCCACTAAAATCGGCAAACAGATCGGCACAACACGGCGCGGTATTGGACCAGCATACGAGGCGAAAGCCGCCAGGCGGGGTGTTCGCATGCTCGATCTCTTTGATCGCAAGCGCTTGGAAGAACTCTTCGAAGAAAACCTAGGTGAACTTGGGGCGCTAATCTCCTATTATGGCGGTGAAGTACCCTGTGCAAAACAGCGCAGTGCATGGATTGACGACGCGATGCGAGCAGGCGAAAAACTCGCAGGGAGCATTGGCGACAGTGGCGCTTGTGTTCACGCCGCTATCGAGTCCGGACAAAAAGTGTTGTTTGAGGGCGCGCAAGGAGCGCTCTTGGACCTCGATCACGGAACCTATCCGTACGTCACCTCATCGTCGACCTTAGCCGGTGGCGCCTGCCAAGGCGTTGGCATTGGTCCATCAAAGATAAACACGGTTATTGGCATCACCAAAGCCTATTGCACTCGCGTTGGTGAAGGCCCCTTTCCCACAGAGATGGTGGGCGCTCAAGAAGAAGCCTGGCGATTGGCGG
>JAESTW010000685.1 GCA_016763395.1 Kofleriaceae bacterium | reverse complement strand
TCGCCATGCCTACGCCGCTCGCCGCCATGCCTACGCCGCTCGCCGCCATGCCTACTCCGCCCGCCCTTCCGCCAGGAAAACCTCCGACCGCCGCGCCACCTCTGCCAGTTGCCGCCATGCCGGTCCAACGAGGGGCAAATCCCGCAGCACTTCCTTCACTTCCATCCGCCGGCCTTCCGAGCGCGAAGCCAATTGCCGCGACACTTGGAATGCCGGCCCTTTCACCGCCTGCTGCAGCGGCCTCGCCAGGCCTTCCGATCGCGAATCCGATCGCAGCGACACTTGGAATGCCGGCTCTTTCACCGCCTGCCGCGGTCGCTCCTTCTCTTCCATCGCCGGGCCTTCCAATCGCAGCGACACTTGGAATGCCAGCTCTTTCACCGCCTGCTGCGGTCGCTCCTTCTCTTCCTCTTCCACCCGCTGGCCTGCCACCTGCGAATCCGGTCGTTGCGACACTTGGTATGCCGGCTCTTTCACCGCCTGCTCTAACGGCCTCGCTGGGGCTTCCATCGCCTTCGCTTCCGGTTGTCAATCCGGCTGCATCGTTGCCGACAGCGATGTCCGGCCTACCTTCACCGGTGGCGTTTGCCCCATCGCCTGTAGCCGGACTAGCTTCGCTCGCGGCCTCTCCACAGGCTCCCGCTCCCGGTCTTCCGTCTCTCGGGCAGACGAGCCCAGCATTTCCTGCTACCACGATGCAGGCGCAGGCCGAACTATACATCCCAGAGGTTTCTCAGGACGAAGGCTGGGGAAAACTCGGAATCGCCATGGTGGGAATGGCAGTGCTTTTTGCCGCGGGGGTTGCGTATTTTATCGCAACCAGTGGCAGTGAGAACGACTCTGAGAGTAATTCTGAGGTTGCAATGGTCGCCGAAGCTGGCGAGGAAAGCCCTGCACCGTCCGAGCCCGAGCCCGAGACCGAGACCAAGGTTGAGGCGATTGCCGTAGATGAGGATGTAGGACTCACCGCAATTGCGGAAAAAGCCGATGCTGCAGTCGTCACTACGGGAACAGCGCCCGGCGCGGGAATACCCGTCGTTCCAGATCCTCCACCCGTCGTTCCAGATCCTCCACCCGTCGTTCCAGAACCTCCACCGGACACCACAAAGATCGAAGGAGCAATCGGATTATTGCGGGCCAACGGCGAAGTTGACCGGCCGGCCGGACTGGTCTCACTGACCATTGAGAGCGATCCCCCTGGAGCCGTTGTTGTCCGGAAACGAGACGGAGTGCGCCTAGGAGTTACTCCCTATCAATACGATGGCGAGAGTGAGTCTGGAAAATTGGTATTCATCATCGAGAAGCCAGGCTATCGCAGTTTTGTCGTGTCGATGCCGGCCAATAGACATGGGATTCGGCAAGTGGTTTTATTGCCAGGAAAATCGTCGAGTGCAGCTGTTGCGTCCAACGTTTCCGCGAAGAAGGCGAAGCCAACTAAGAAAAAAGCGACGAGGCCACGAGCCAAGCCAAGGGCTACGAAGAAGTCGCGCAGAGCGCCAAAGAGACAAAGAGAGACCAAGTCTGGCGGCAAGGTCGACTACAACGCTGGTTCCGTCCCCTTTGATTAGAGGGCACTGCGGCTACCCGACTCGATCGTGCGGTCCGGTCTGTATGCCCACAAATCGCGGTATTGGCCCAAGTAACTTGGCGTTGAACTCGTTTAGCATCGGGTTACTAGTCTAATATTCGGCTATGGCAGATTTACAAATTGAAGAACTAGAAGTTGGCACCGGCGCAGAAGCTGTCCCTGGACAATCTGTATCCGTCCATTACACCGGATGGCTCACCACAGGTGAGAAGTTTGACAGCTCGGTTGATCGAGGAACTCCTTTCCAATTTGCACTCGGCGGCGGTCAGGTAATCAAAGGGTGGGATCAGGGCGTTGCAGGCATGAAAGTCGGCGGCAAGCGCAAGCTCACTATTCCGCCAGAGCTTGGATACGGAGAACGTGGCGCACCTGGCGCGATTCCACCGAACGCAACCCTGGTATTTGACGTCGAGCTTCTGGGCGTAAGCTAGCTCGATTCGCAGGAGACTGTTTCGTGGTTAGCCCTTACCTTAGCCCTCGCTTTATCCCCCATAGCCAGATCATTGAGAACCCCGGTGCGAATCCGGACAAGTGGATCGTGTTCTTGCACGGGATATACGGAAGCGGAGCAAACTGGCGCGCAGTTGCCAGAAGGCTGTGTGCCAAGAGGCCGGACTGGGGGGTGGTACTCGCGGATCTGCGCATGCATGGAAAGTCGCAAGACGCGCCAGCGCCGCATACGCTGCGTTCGTGTGCCGAGGATATCTATAGGTTAATCGACGACGCAGCAGTTAAGGGCATGCGTATTGAAGCGGTTCTCGGACACTCCTTCGGCGGCAAGGTCGCGCTTGACATGAAACGCATGCACCAAGCCGGACAGCATTCCAAAGCGCTGACAACCTGGACTGTCGATAGCAGTCCAGCGGGCTCGCGTATTGCTCTAGAGGAGGATAGCAATATCGTGATTCGGGTCTTGCGTATCTTACGTGAGATCTCTCGCGACTTTTCTTCCCGCTCCGAATTTGCCGCAGAGTTTAGCTCGCGCGGGATTCCTGTTGCCATCGCCCAGTGGCTGGGCATGAACTTGGAGGCTCGTGGCGACGGGTATCACAATCGCCTGGATCACGAGGTGATGACAGCGCTTTTGCTCGATTACTACCAGCAAGATCTTGGAGCGTGCTGGCGAGCGGTGATTGTCCGACTCATCTTGCTATTGCCAGTAGAGGGTCCTCGATTACTGCTGCGGATCAAGTACGCTTAGAGGACATGGCCGGGCAGCATGGCCTCACGATTCACCGCGTCGAAGGTGGGCACTGGCTACACGTTGATGCTGCGGACGTACTTGTTGATCTGGTCGCGCAAAGCTTGAGTTAATCCGAGCTAAGCGCGCTGCAATCTAGGTGGCCGGTTCGTCTTTAATGGCCCGATCGTCTTTGCTGGGGCACCCTAAGGTGTCCGTGCAAACGTCGACCTTTAACGGCTTTGCAAAGTAATACCCTTGGTAGGTTTCGACCTTACAATCACGGAGAAAGCTCAGTTGTTTCTCTGTCTCAACACCCTCTGCGAGAATTTCTATTCCCAGGGCTTTGCCGAGCTGCACCACTGCTCGGTTGACGCTATCGCCATTGTGGGTACCTATCATGTCGGTTATCGACTTGTCGATTTTGAGCACGTCGATGGGATAGCGAGCTAGATAGCTCAGGTTGGAATAGCCGGTGCCAAAGTCGTCAATGGCGATGCGTACGCCGGCCGAGCTGAGCTTTTCGAGTGTGCTCATGGTGTGATCGAAGTCGCGCATTAGCAAGCCCTCGGTAATCTCAAGCTCCAAGGCATTGGCCGGTAGTCCGGCATCTTCCAGTGCTGACGTCACAATGCTAGCTAGCCCGTCGTCCTCAAATTGGATAGCGGATACGTTGACCGCTATTCTCAGATTTGGACGTAACTTTCGCCATTTGGCCAATTGTTGGCAGGCCTCTCGCAGTACCCAAGCGCCGACCTCATTGATGCTGCCATCGGACTCAAGTACGGGAATGAAGCGGAAGGGACCGACATGTCCGAGTCTAGGATGAGTCCATCGCAGTAGGGCTTCAAGGCAATTGATCTCGTTGGTCTGGCAATCGACCTGGGGCTGGTAGTGCAACTCAAATTCATTGCGCGACAACGCTCCTTTGAGTTCTCGTTCTAACTCCATCCACTCGACCGCTTTTCGGTGCATGTCTTTGTTATAGAATTGGTAGCAATTGCGTCCGGCCTTTTTCGCTCGGTACATAGCGGCGTCTGCATTTGCCAACAATTGCTCGGCATCACTGCCGTTGTCCGGGAATACGCTGATTCCGGCACTGCCCGCAGTGGAAATGGAGTGTCCGTTGATGTGGAACTCACCGTTGAGTGCAGTGAGCAGTACCTGGGCGATTTTGGAGACGTCTTGGCCGTCCTCCTGATCGACGAGCACAGCGAATTCATCGCCACCAAGTCGAGCGAGGCAGTCTTTGTTATCCAGATGCTTCAAAAGCCTCTCGGCTACGTGAATCAGGAGAGTATCGCCGATACTGTGCCCCAGTAAATCGTTGGTTGTCCGAAATTTATCGAGGTCGAGAACGATGATGGCGGGCTTGCTCTTGCGGGACCGAGCCTTGGCAATCATGTCGGCAGCACGTCTGAGAAACAGCTGTCGATTGGGAAGGCCTGTGAGTTGATCGTGCCAGCTGAGGTAGTTTAGGTAGTCCTCGCTGGATTTTCGTTGAAGCGCGTTTCGGATGGTACGCAGCAGTGATTTGCCTGTGACTTCTTCTTTTGCGAGGTAGTCTTGAGCACCGGCGGACACAGCCTGGACCGCCAAGTCTTCATCGTGGCTGCCGCTGAGCATGATGATGGGCAAGTCAGGAGCAGATCTTCGCAATCCCGCCACCGTATCGAGTCCCCGCGCATCGGGTAGGGAAAGATCACTTAGGATAATGTCGTAGTCATCGTGTCCAACTGCTGCCATGCCGAGGTCGAGTCGTGAAACACGTTGCCACTCGAACCGTATATGGTTTCCGCCTTGCAGTAAGTCTTGACTCAGTTTTTGTTCGGAGTGATCGTCTTCTACCAGTAGAATGCGAATGACCTGGGTTCGACGCTTGGCCTCGCGGACACGCCTATCGAAGAGTTCCACTGCTTGGACAAGAGCACTATCGATTTGTTCGGGGCGCCAGGGTTTGTGCACTACCGATGAGATGGCTCGTGCACCCGGTGAAGTTGTAGGAAGATCGAGAGCAGTTGCTCCGGTGACGAGGACAAAACTCGTGTGGAGTTGTTCGTGCCACAGGCGATCCACTAGCTCAATCCCGTTCATATCGGGCATTTGCCAATCAGTTACAATCACGCAGTAGTCGGTATTCTCGGTCTTTACTATGGCTTCGGCAGCGCCTTGAGCTAGGTCAATGAGCGCTCCTGTATACCGAAGGCAGCGTCGGAAGAGAGTTCGCATCTCGCGATCATCATCAACGAAGAGGACTTTGCGTCCCCGAAGTGGATGCTTCGTGGTGCTGCTTGTCCTGGGAGCGTCGGCCACATATCTCTGTGAGTGATTCACAACAAGGAAATCGGGCATCGCCGCAATAGGTAAAGGGTGATCGGCCACAAATGGCTACATTCCGCCGAAACTGCCACGAAAATGGGCCGATTTTTGGAGATCGTCCTGTTCGGGCTCAAATTTTACCGGAAACGCTGGCGAGTTATAGTTCTGGCGATATCACAAGCGGCGCTGGACCGCGCTGTTGGTATGAGTCGGGCCAAGGAGGCAGGCTCTGGTTGGTGGCACTGCCATCTTCGTTGAGTTGTAGCGCCCATATCGCAATTTTTGCGTTTGCTGGCGGTTTGTCTTGTCCGGGATAGAGTTCTTGCCAGCGTATGTAGAGTTCAAGTCCGCGACTTTCAACGACCTCGGTGTTCTCTCCGAAGCTGCGTGCGTGATCGGAGAAATTCGTAGCAATCTTAATTGCGCCCAAATCGGATGACTCGCCATAGGGAGGATGCAATCCTCGCAGCCCCGAAGTTTTTAAGATTTGCGTATTCTTGGGCTCGATACCGCGAGTGGTAATGAAGGCCAAGTCGGCACCGAAGCCATTGTCCTCGAGAGCGGGCAGCCGCAGGGAACTCAAGAGGATGTCCGCGCTGCCATCGGTGTCGTTTAGTTCGTCCAAGGTGCGCAGTCCGGTAGCGGTGCCGTAGTCGATGTCTATGAGTACCAAGGTAGATCCTTGGTCCCATCGGTAGAGTCCTTCGAGTCCGATAGCGAGCCCTTTGGCGTCTGCGGAAAGAGTGAGACGTGATAGAGCTATGGCGGGATCGTTGGTGTTAGTCCGGGTTTGCGCAATACTAGGCCCAATTAGGTCTTCTAGATGGCCATTGGGTGAGATTCTCGGCAGTGGAATAATACTCTGGCCACTGATGAGACTGGCTAGAACGGCATGTACCCATCGGTGATCTCGGACATACCCGTCAAAAAACTGGCTGCCTGGCCCCTGGGAAAAAGACCGAATCGTGGTGTTGGTGTGTGAACCCCATCGCCAACTAACCTCAGGCACGTTGCCTATGCCCATATCTTGCAACACCGTCAACCCACCGGTTTCGTGGTCTGCCGTGACCAGAATAGTTATGTCGTCTCGGCCCTCGGCCCAGTCGACGACGGATTGAATCGTGTTGTCAAAGGCAATGGTTTCGCCGATGTTTCTGACAATGTTGTTGGCATGTCCGGCATGATCAATACGTCCACCTTCGACCATGAGGAAGAAACCGTCCGGATCTAAGTCAAGTCGAGAGAGAGCCGCCTGAGTCATGTCCACCAAGCTAGGATACTCATGCCCCAGTACTCGATCGACGACGTAGGGAATGTGTCCGTCGGCAAAGAGGCCAAGCAAATTACCACGTTGTCCGTCGACGGAAGCAAGCTCTGAAGAAGTGTGCACTACTTGATAGCCCTTGTCCGCAAGCTGGGTACTCAGGTCTTTACCATCTCTGCGTCGCTCAAATTCTAGGGTCCCACCGCCCAGTATCACGTTGGGCTGCAGCTCCGCCATTTGCTCGGCAATGTCGTCATATTGTCCGCGGCTGGGCACATGGGCGGAAAAGCAGGCCGGTGTTGCGTGGGCAATGCGAGTGGTTGTGACTATGCCCGTGGCCATGTTGTGCGCCTTGGCCAGCTCAACTAGGTTTTGTACGGGCTCACCGTCGAGATCAAGTCCAACCCGTCCGTTGACCGTGAAGGCTCCAGTCGCCATCGCGGTGGCCGAGGCGGCCGAGTCGGTGATTCCGGTCGGACTGCTGGTCGTGATAATACCGTGAGCTGGCAAGTCAAAGAGCTGCAGGCTATCAAGCTTTCCATATTTGAATAGCGAGGCAGCATCGAGTTGTCCGCGTCCCATGCCGTCACCAATAAGGAGAATGATTTTGGGAACTTTGGGCCGAGGCTCTGCGCTATCGGCATCATGTTGGCGCTCCTGATTCACTACGTGATCGCGCGACGGACAGGCGACCAGAAATAACGGTACCGCCAGAAGAAGAGTAGCGATTTGCAGCGCTTTTCTTTGCGAGCTGGCCAACAACATTGACAAGATAATAGCAGCTCCTGTGGAAGCGGCCGAGTAATTGTCGCACACTCCACCCGCTGTGAATTTTCCGAAGCTTATAGAAGGCCGCCTGGTGCGCCGGTACAAGCGTTTTCTGGCCGATGTTGAGCTGGCAGATGGTTCAATTGTGGTGGCCCACTGTCCCAATCCTGGTTCAATGAAAACCATGAAGGAGCCGGGCAGCGAGGTCTGGCTCAGCGAGTCTGACAACCCGAAACGCAAATTGGCCTACACCTGGGAGCTTATGCGCTCATGTGGCAACATGACTTTGGTACATACCGGACGAGCCAATGCCATTGTTGCCGAAGCTCTTCACGCCTCGGTAGTGCAAGAGCTTAGAGGGTTTCAATCGCTGCGTGCCGAAGTTCCCTACGGAAAGAGCCGCATCGATTTTTGCTTGGAGTTTGAGTCGGGGCCGTGTTTTGTCGAGGTAAAAAACGTCACGATGTCCGACGGAGACTCAGGGCTTGCCTTTCCCGATTCGGTCACTGACCGCGGTACCAAGCATTTGCGCTCCTTGATGACCATGGTGTCCGAAGGCGAGCGAGCCGTGTTGCTATTTTGCTGTTCTCGCAACGGAGCAACCCGAGTACGACCTGCCGATGAGATTGATAGTATCTACGGCGCCACGTTGCGCGAGGCCGTGGCTGCTGGAGTCGAAGTGCTGACATACTCGTGCAATATTGAGCAGCGTGACGCGACATGGTCTATTGTGCTACAACGTCCCCTACCTTTAGTGCTCTAGGATTCTACACTGGGCTCCTAGGAAAGATCGGGAATACATCGATGACAATACGAAAAATCGCTCAAATCGGACATCCTATCCTCAGAGAAACCGCGCGCTTTTTGAGTTCAGAAGAACTAGCAAGCGCTGATGTCCAGAGCTTTATCGATGACCTGGTCGAGACGATGCGCGATGCCAACGGGGCAGGGCTTGCTGCTACCCAAATCTACGAGCCTATCGCGATTTGTGCGCTCGAGGTTAAAGACAATCCGCGCTATCCCTACAAGCCGAACATTCCCCTAACCATTCTAGTCAATCCTGAGATTGAAGTTATCGGTGAAGAGACATTCGACAACTACGAAGGTTGTCTGAGTGTGCCGAACTTGCGCGGAGTCGTTGCCCGGGCGATGCGAATACGAATTAAGGCCATGGATAGAGACGGCAATCCGATTGAAGAGGAAATCTGTGGGATCACCGCGGGAACCTACCAGCATGAAGTCGATCACTTGCTTGGTAAGGTCTTTCTCGACCGAGTCACCGATACCCAAACGCTCTGTACTTGGACCGAGTTTCAGCGTTTCCACGAAGCGGATTTCGCCAACTCTGTCCGAGCGATAGTGGAGCGAATTGGTAGCTAAAAATTAGCCCTCTTGGGAATGGAAGCGGACAAAGTTCACAGTCGATACCTCTGCCTGACGATCGGGCTGCTTCTCTGTGAGATGGGGGCCTGTTGGTCTCCCACGTCTGCTTCGCGGTCAGCACCCGAGCCTGCGGAGCCTGCCGAGCCTGCGTTAACGGCAGCACTGCCCGCAGAGTCGGCGGAATCATCCCGAGTAATCAGACTTGAAGATGGAAGCTATGTCGAGCTACGACCCGGACAGGAGACCGGCTTTGCCTATTGCTGTGGCGAGGACCTGCACAAGTTGGAGATTGATTGCAGTGAGGGACTCGTACGCTGCTACCGATTATCCGGCAAGCGATGGCAGCAAACTTATGGAAAGCACTGTAAGTCGGCGCTCGATACCCAGTGTTACCAGCAGACCTGTGCAAAGGTCTGCGAAGCCTACTGGGAACTCGGACCGACCGCCTGGAAAGAGATTATTCCCTAGTAACGTAACTAGCCTAGCCGGAGGTCAAAGAGCGTTGATGAGGGCTGTAATTTCGTCGAGGGACTTTTGTACGGCGATATGAACCCGTGTGCCTGAGGCGTCATAAATCCAGACGAGAGGCAGGCCTTTGACGTTGGATAGGTGGGCTTTGGCGATTGGTGAGTCAAAGTCTGTTACCTCGACTTTGCGCACAGCGATATTACTATTGTCCGCTGCGAGCGCTTCGAGGCCCCGAGTCAGAGGGCCACAGGGACCGCACCATTTTGCCCAAAAGTCGACGACGGTAATTTTTCCGGACACCGCAATACTGCTTTGGTCGAAGTCTTGTCCGCCAACTGCCGCGTCAGAAACATCTCCAGAAACAGCGTTGTCCACTGTCCCGTGCTTGTCATCACCATGGCCGTCGTGCTTGCCATCACCCTGGTTGTGCTTGTCATCACCATGGTCGTCGTGCTTGTCATCACCGTGGTCGTGCTCGTCATCCCCGTGGTCGTCGTGCTTGTCATCTCCATGGTCGTGCTCGTCATCCCCATGGTCGTGCTTGTCATCCCCATGGTCATGCTCGTCATCCCCATGGTCATGCTCATCTTCCTCGTCCTTCACGCCAAATCGGTAGCCGAGCTGAATACTGCCCGTGAGGGTTTCGGTAATTTGCGATCCATTCACATCTCGATAGATGGGGGTTCGGACGCTCACCGATACTGCTACTTTGTCACTTGCTCGCCATGAAGCGATGAGTTCCGCGTTGAGCCAATTGCCACCGGAGTTGATCAGTTCGCCATTAATTGTGGAGCGGGCGTGAGTTAGCTTTTGCGCACTGATTTGTGGAACGATAGCCCAGTTTTTGATGGGCAAATAGGTGACACCAACACCTCCGCTGAAGCGTTTGCCGAATATGATATTTGAAGAGTTCGCAGAGAGTGGAACTTGTGCGCTTAGCCAGCCTCGGACAGCAATGCTCTTGCTCAGGAAGCGGCTTGCCGCGGTCCGAGATCGAAGCCCGAAGACACCTCTACCCAAACTAAGCAAATTGGGAGGAGCCTCCGCGCCAGCTTGCGTCATGCTCAGTGCACTGCGCCCGGTTGGCAAGGCGAGCCCGAGCTCCAAGTCGAGGTTTGTACCAAAGCCGGCTGCTTTCATGGCCCGGTAATGTCCGAGAAGTTGCAGGTCGCCAAAGCCTGTGGCCCGCTGAACATTGGCGGCTCCTCCACCAGCGTCGAAGCGAATAAAGCCTGTAGGCACGGCGATGCTGCTACTGAGCCTATCGCTAAAGAAATGGCGCAGACGCAATTCGGTAACCGCGTTGTCCACTTCGCCAACTGCGTCCGCTCCCGTCAGTGCTTCGCTACCGCGATAATGTCCGTGAAAGGCACTGTAGCGCATACTGAGCGAGAGTTGAGTTGTACCCTCTTGACTCTGTGACGAGCCGTCTTCGATGTCAAATGCAGACCCTCCGACCGGAAGGTTTGGGTTCGCTCAGCCACCTCATTGGCCATAGGCAGGTTTGGCCATGGCAATCAGAAGTAGAGAAAGTGAAAAACTGAGTACGAGAATACTACGCAAGATACGCGCAGACTAACGTAGGAGTCGCCACAGGCGCAAGTAGATCCCTCAGCAGCGCGATGGTCAATAGAACTGAGAAAGTTACCAATGGCGGACATCGGCGCGGCTATGTGGCGGTAGAGTGGTCCGAAGATGACAAAAACGATTACACAAACAGTTACCTTCAAAGGCGCTAGCGCCAAAGACATCTACAACCTCTACATGAACAGCAAGAAGCACGCAGAAGCGACGGGTGCACCTGCAGAGATGACGAAGAAAGTCGGCGAGAAATGGACAGCGCACAAAGGCCAATTGCGTGGAATCAACCTTCTTGTTAAAGCCAACAAGACCGTCGTGCAAACTTGGCGAGCCAAAGGCTGGAAGACTGACTCGGTACTGACACTCTCTTTCAATGATACCGAAGAGGGCTGCGAACTCACCATGGTGCACGCCCTTGTTCCTGAAGATGCAGCCGAGGACATCAAGGCGGGCTGGACAAAGATGTACTGGAAGCCCTTCAAGAGCTACCTCAAAAAAAATAACTAGTTTCTGTGCCCGGAGAACTGCAAAGGCTACGCGCCTTCACTCTAACAAACTCGGTGTTCTGGGCGGGGAAGGCTGGCGCATCGTGTGCGCTGGCTTTGCTGATAGTGCAGTACCTCGAAGTCCCGGACATGGTTACCGCAAGCTTTGTAGCGGTGCTCTGTTGTTCTCCGGCCGCCCTGATGGGCTTGCGTGTGAGTCTCGAGCAATTTGCTGGAAGCGCGATTGGCGGCGCTCTTGGGACTCTGGGAGTTTATCTTAACCTGCCTCAGGTCATTGGAGTACCGTTGGCAGTGAGCTTGGCGATGTTGAGCACTCAGTCGATAGGGTTCTATCGAGGAACTATCGTAGCGGCCTTTACAGCGCTCTTCGTACAAATTGTTTCCTTTGGCGAGCCCATCGAAACCTTCGGCTATCGTATGGTTGCAGTGTGCGTTGCGGCGATGAGTGCCTTTGTGGTCAATGTGCTCGTGTCTTCCTTCTTTTACCAGTCACTTTTTGGCAGGCGGGTGGAGAAGCTTGAAAACCGGGTTCGAGAGCTTTTGCTGCGTGCCGTTGGCGGCGAACTCGCTCCCATGCATTCACTCTTTGCGAATATCTCTCAACTTCTAGGTGAGATTGGTGAGGCCAAACGAGAACTTGAATGGCGGGGAGATTCTCATTCCGCCGAGGTTCTAAGCGTGATGAGCGAGAAGATACTCTGGTTGCGTTCCTACGTTCACCTGGTGGTCGACTTGGAGCTGGTTGCTGATGCCAACAGTGGGGAAGTACGAGCTTTTCTGTCCTATCTGGTATCTCGCGAAGGCGAGGCGCCCGCCTTACCCGAATCGGCAGAGTGTACACGTTTGCGACTCATCGAGCATTTGCTAGCAGAACCCGGCGCGAAAAGGAGAGCGGCGAACCATGTCTGAATACAAAGCTTCTACCTATGGCGATAGATTCGCTGAGTTTTACGACTTGCTTGAGAGTGCCTCCTTGGATACGGAGGGCACAGTAGCCAAGCTATCTAGCCTAGCAAGTGAGGGGCCCATCCTAGAACTTGGAATTGGCACCGGACGAGTTGCCCTTCCTTTGCAAGAGGGCGGGCTAGAGGTGCACGGCGTCGAAGCGTCCGAAGCCATGATTGCCAAACTGCGGGCCAAAGAGGGCGGTGACAAAATCCGAGTTATTCAAGGCGACTTTTCGAAACTGGACTACAGTACGAAATACTCTTTGGCTTTCGCCGCATACAACACCTTCTCGTCCCTGCCAGATCAAGACAGTCAGGTGCAATGTTTGGAGAAGGTGACAAAGGCTTTGTCACCGGACGGAGTATTGGTACTGGAGTCGGCTGTGCCGGACAGTGCGATTTTGGCGAAAGGGCAAGATGTTCAGGTTCGCTTTGTGGATGCTGACCTTTTGGTTCTTCACGCTTCTCGCTACGATTCAATCCAACAACGTGCAATCGGACAATCGATTATCGTGGCCAACGGAGTCATTCACACCTTTCCCGTGCAAACCCGATATAATTGGCCTTCCGAGCTCGATCTAATGGCGCGCATTGCAGGACTTTCGCTTGTCGAGCGGTGGGCGAATTGGCGAGATGAGCCCTTCGACGCGGGCAGCAAAAGCTACATTTCGGTGTATCGGCGCAAGTAGCAGAACTACTAATTCATCCATGCAATACTGAGAACTTCGTTTGATTTCAAAGTCTTGCGAAGGGGTTAAAGAAGAGTGCAGAAATTGCCTGTAACTTGGTGGCTCGGCGCACGTGACTGTAGGTAGCTACCGTTTTTTCCGCGTATACGATAGAGCCCCAAGGCAATGAAGCAAGCTATACAAGAGCACTCTACCCCTGAGTCTAGCCCTCCGAACCTGGTTGGTTTAGACCCGGCCATCGTGAGTTTTGAAGAGCGAGTGAAGAGCTCTTCGACCGTTCCACTGCGCAGGGTTTCTGTCGATACCTTGCAGGTGAACGTCGGCAAAGTGAGCAACCAAGCATGCCTGCATTGCCACGTCGAGGCAGGCCCTAAGCGTACGGAAATGATGTCGCGACAAGTTGCAGAGCGAATCATCGAATTGCTCGCCGAATCTAAGGATACCAAAACCTTGGACATTACTGGTGGGGCACCAGAGCTCAACGAGAATTTTCGTTGGATGGTAGAGCAGGCGAGAGCGCTCGGACGAGAGGTCATAGACAGGTGTAACTTGACCGTGTTTTTTGAAGAGGGCATGGAAGACTTGCCGAATTTTCTAGCACGGCACCAGGTTCATGTTGTCGCCAGCCTGCCTTGTTACACAGCATCCAATGTCGATGCGCAGCGGGGGAAAGGCTCTTTTGATAAGAGCATACGCGGGCTGCAACTGCTCAACGAACTTGGGTACGGAAAAGCGGACACTGGGCTTGTCTTGGACCTCGTCTACAACCCCGGCGGTGCCTTTTTACCTCCCGCTCAGGCACAGCTCGAAGATCAGTACAAAGAAGAACTCGCAGAGCACTTCGGGATTGTCTTTAACTCTCTCTTTACCTTGACCAATTTGCCAATTAGGCGTTTTTCAGATTCTCTGAGTAGAACCGGCAAGCTCGGAGAGTACATGCGGCTGCTCTCTGGGAATTTTAACGCGGCCACCGTGCCCGGGCTCATGTGTCTCAGTCAGCTCAGTATCTCGTGGGATGGCCTCATCTACGATTGCGACTTTAACCAAATGTTGGAGATGGAGTCTGATTGCTCTACGGCTTCGGGAACTTCCATCTTGGAAATCGAGTCTCTCGATGAATTTGTCTCCGCTGAAATTCGGACAGCAGCGCATTGCTACGGATGCACAGCTGGTGCCGGTTCAAGCTGTGGTGGTGCCCTTTCCGGCTAGTCCATGCTGGACTCTCTACAAGAGGTATTGCTGGACTTCGTCACCTGGGTACGCGCTCTTGGGGGATTTGGGGCCCTACTTTACGGTGCTGTATATATCGTCGCCACGGTAGCTCTACTGCCGGGAGCGATTCTGACAATCGCTGCGGGTTTTTTGTACGGTCCGTATTGGGCGATGTTGCTGGTGCTGATATCGAGCGTGATGGGAGCGACCTTGGCTTTTCTCTTGGCCCGGGGATGGCTCCGCCCGTGGGTGGTTGAGAGATTTTCTAAGTTTCCATCGTTTGTCCGCCTAGAGCGACGAATTGAAAAGGAGGGCTGGAAGGTAGTGTTTCTGCTGCGCCTTTCTCCGCTCATGCCTTTCTCTGTGTTGAATTACATTCTCGGGCTTAGCAAGGTATCTTTGCGGGGCTACGTGCTAGCGTCAATCTTTGGCATGATGCCCGGCGTCTTGCTCTATACCTATATTGGCTCACTAGTGTCCGACTTGAGTGAGTTGGGCGCTTCTTCTGCGCTTCCGGAGAGTAGCGTATCGAAATTTACTTTTTGGGCTGGGCTGGCCGCAACGTTGGCAGCTAGCGTGTTTCTGGCCAGATGGGCGCGTTCAGCTCTGGCTGAAGAAGCCGAGCAAGGGGCAGCGTGATGAGCCAGCCTGCAAAATCCGAAATCAGTCTTTGCCTTTTTGCCAAGGCTCCTCGTCCGGGCGAAGCGAAAACCAGGCTAGCGCCGGCCTTGGGAACAGTGGGCGCATCCCAGCTCGCCAAAGCGATGTTACTCGATTCGCTAGAACTCTGGCACAGGCTTGACGACTCGGGTGAAGCGAAACCAGAGCTACTGGTGTTTGAATCTGGTGAGATGGATGCAGAACTTGAGAGCTGCCTCGCCAGGCATGAGCGCTTTCCACAAGCGCAGGGCGATCTGGGAACGCGCGTGGAAGGTGCACTGCGCCGCGCCCTTGAGAGGAGTGAGGTCGCAGTGGTTGTCGGCTCGGACGTTCCCGGAATGGGAGGTGATGACTTGCGAGAAACTCGCAGGTTACTGGAGAGCCACGATGCTGTGCTCGGGCCAACTACCGATGGTGGCTTCTCTCTGCTTGCGTTGCGAAGCTGTCCGGATGGCCTTCTCGCGAATTTGCCGTGGAGCTGTGAATCGACCCTGGGGCACACACGAAGGCGGCTAGAGGGGGCGGGAATGTCCGTCGCTCTCCTGGCTGAACGCTTTGATATCGACGACCCCGGTGATTTGCCCGCGCTCACGAAGTACTTGCAAGAGCATCACCGGTGTATGCCTCGTACCAGGGAGTTTCTCAAGTCCAGCGACAATTTGTCGATCTCAGTTATCATACCGGTTCTGAATGAGCAGACTTGCTTGCCCGATGTCTTGCGACTTCTCCAGCAACACGCGGGTATCATCGAAATTATCGTCGTTGATGGTGGCAGTTCGGATGATACCGTGGCTATTGCAGAGGCGTCCGGCAGGGTGAGGCTGTTGCACTCTCCACCAGGACGCGCTGTCCAGATGAACCTCGGCGCACAAGCGGCAACTGGCGGTGTACTACTTTTCCTACATGCCGACGTCGAATTGCCACAGGACGCTTGCCAACAAATCCACCAATCCCTGGCTTCGCAAGAAGAGTTGGCTGGTGCGTTTCGATTGCACACTCGCTACGACAAGCGCGGACGCTTTCGTCCTTGGATTCGTCCTTTTTTGAAGTTGGCGGACATGCGCTCCTACTATTCAGACTTGCCCTATGGTGATCAGGCGCTCTTTGTGCGAGCCGAGGTATTCCGCTTACTGGGTGGGTTTCCCTTGCTGCCGCTTTTTGAAGATTTGGCCTTGTCAAGCACGCTGCGCAGACTGCGCCCACTTGTTATAGCCAAAGGTCCCGTGCAAGTGTCTGGGCGTCGGTTTCAAGAACGGCCTTTTTACTACTTGGCGCTGATGAACAGCTTTCCTCTGCTATACCGTTTGGGAGTTTCGCCCGAGTGGCTGGCCCGTTTCTATCGACATAGCCGCTAAGTGTAAGAGTAAGTCTTATCGACGACGACCCGAACGGAGTGTAGGTGTTTCCCCGAGATTACGCACCTCAAGATTGGTTCCGCTACCTCTTGCTTCATTTGTTTGTTGGTGCGCACTGATTTATACTGACCGCCTAAAGAACATCTCTTTACACAATCGCTTGGGGGCGAGCTTGAATTTACGTATTGCCAGTATTTGGCCAATTGGGGTTTTTGTAAGTATCGCTTTGTCGATTTCGCCGACCTGGGCAACTGTAACTCAGGTGGATGGAACGATTATTCCCGAATCGGGAATTGTTCAGAGCGAACTTGATAGTCAGGGCGAGACTCTTGATGCAGTTGCTGATGCAGCGGAGTTTCCCGAAGTATTCTTACCCAACACAACAGGGCTCGTTGTATTTCGCGACTTCGCAGAATTCGCCGGATTTGAAAACAGTATCGGTTGGTACAATATCGGTGACGATATCGTTTCGTCCAACGGACGAGCGGCGAACCTTCATCCCATTCTCGGTTGCGGCGTACCCATGTTAGATCATGCCTTTGACCCAAACAACCTCGATACTGGACATCACCACGGCAACCCGGCCATGTACGTGCAAGATGCCGAGCCCACGGTGGACGTCTCTGTTGATTTTGCTGCCGAAGCAGTAGCAGGACGATACAACGGCGGATTTATTGCCTTCTACATCATTACCCCAGAAGGAAATCCATCGTCGGACAATTGCGGTGATTTCATTGATGACGGTGGAGAGAATTCTCGTATAGGGCGTATCTACTACACCCAGAAAGATCTCAATGATGACGGCGATTTTGTACATCACTTGGTCTACACATCAAGTGTGCAAAGTGACCGCTTCTATTTCGCTTTTGAAGATCTATTTCGGGGCGGGGATAACGATTTCTCGGACATGATGCTACGGGTAGACGGATTGACACCTCCTTGCATCCCCAATGCAGAAATTTGCGATGGCTTGGACAACGATTGTGATGGGCTAATCGACGAATTGGATCCAGACCTCCTCGGAGTCGGGGATAGCTGCCAGTGTGATGGAATAAGTCTCACATGCGCGGATGGTCCGACCTTCGGTATTTGTCAAGACGGCGCAACCGTTTGCAATTCTGGTGTCATCGAGTGCACTTCGACAACAGGACCCTCAAGTGAAATCTGTGATGGGCTGGACAACGATTGCAACAACAGCATCGATGACAGCCCCGCGGGAATTGGTATTGCCTGCGACGGTCCGGACGCCGATCTTTGTCCGGAAGGGCTTACCATTTGCCAAAATGGTGGCCTTGGTTGTAGTGACAATACCGGTCCCAATGAAGAACTTTGTGATGGCATAGACAACGATTGCGATACACTTGTTGATGAGAATCCAACGGATGTGGGAGCGAGTTGTGGCTCTTCTATTGGTAGCTGCAGCCCAGGCGTGGAGATTTGCAGCGCGGGAGCATTGGATTGCGATGGCGAGACAGGGCCAAGTGCAGAGCTTTGCAATGGTTTGGACGACAATTGCAATGGCGTTACCGATGACTCCCCGACAGACATCGGTGCTTCCTGCGGTGTAACTGACGTCGGTCCCTGCGACTTCGGAACTACGATTTGCGTTGGTGGAGCACCAGCTTGCGCGGGCGAGGTGGGACCACAGCCGGAAACTTGCAACCTCGTCGATGACGATTGCAACAACGTCGTTGATGACAATCCCATCGATGTAGGGTCTCCCTGCGGCACTGACACGGGGGTATGTGAGCCTGGAACGATTGAATGCACGGTCTCGGGACCTGCATGTGTGGGCGGAGTTAGCGGCGGCGGAGAATTGTGCAATGGCCTCGATGACGACTGCAATGGTCTCGTTGATGATAACCCTCCGGGCGTGGATGATGCCTGTGGAAACGGAGTAGGTGTATGCGAACCCGGACTAACCAAATGCATTAATGGTGCTTTTCAGTGTGTTGGGGGCTTTTCTGGCACAACAGAGACCTGCAATGGTGAGGATGACAACTGTGATGGCATGATCGACGAGGGCGATCTGTGTGGCGGAGGGGCGTGTATCAACGGCGAGTGTACATCGCCATGCGACGGCGGCGAATTTTCGTGTCCGGTAGGCCAGGCATGTATTGATGACTATTGTGTCAGTGACGCGTGCTTTGGGATTATCTGTCCGAACGAGCAAGATGGGGCGCAGAATGTTTGTGATGAGGGCGTGTGTGTAGCGATTTGCGATACGGTCACTTGCCAAGAGGGAGTGATCTGCCGCCCAACAGATGGCGCGTGTGTTCCCAATACCTGTACGTTCTTGCCCCTCTGTTCAGATGGTGAGCTGTGTAAGCAAGATGAGTGTGTTGTCGATCTGTGTTTCGAAGTCGAGTGTGCTAGCGATGAATTTTGCCGGGCAGGTGACTGCATTGGAAGCTGCGGTGGCATTGATTGCGAGACCGGACAAAATTGTATCGACGGTAGTTGCCAAGAGACAGGCTGTGCCGAGAATTGTTCAGGAGGATTTGTCTGTGACGCGGGGTCTGGCGAGTGTGTTGCCAACCCGTGCCAGGGCGTCAACTGCGGACGAGCCCTGGTTTGTGACACTACCAATGGCGAATGTGTCGATGACCCATGTCTAGGAGTTGTGTGTCCGAGTGAGACCGAGTGTAGCGTTGGCAACTGTTTTGACATCGAAGAAGTCGGGGGTGATGCTGGTCCAGAGCCGCAGTACGTTACCCCAGGTGGCGGTGGCGGCTGCTCGACAACTGGCGGACAGGAGTCAGGACCATGGCTGTTGCTAGTGCTGGCTTTCGCATTGTGGGCATACAGACGTCGCTTGTACAGGCGCGCACTTCACTTGCTTCCTTCGCTCCTCTTGGGGGTTTTTCTTGTGCAAGGCAGCGCTTGCTCGAATTCGGGCTACTGCATTAACTGTGATGAAAATGGCAATCCCATTGGTGGTGACGGCGGAGTGCAGCTCGACGCCAGTATTGATGCTGGGGCTGATGCATCGCCGGCCTGTGCCGACGGTGTCATTCGCATGGAAGTTTGTGACGAGATTGACAACGATTGCGATGGCAGAATCGATGAAGACTTCAATCTCAACAGTGATTT
>JAESTW010000684.1 GCA_016763395.1 Kofleriaceae bacterium | reverse complement strand
TTGTGGTCGGTGGCCCGTTGACGTAGCATTCGCGCCAAGCACAATGAGCACTCGTCCGGTCTTGGTTGCAGGCATAGACGACGCGGTTGACATCTCTGCTGGCCAGTTTCACAGTTGTGCAGTGCTTGCGGATGAGACTGTGGTTTGCTGGGGAAGTAACTCCAATTCGCAATTGGGTGGTGGCAATGCCGCACCAGGATTTCGCTCGGACATTCCAGTGACGGTTATTGCAGGTCCGAGTGCTGAGCCACTTACTGGGGCACGAATTGTTGTCGCTGGGTTGGACCATAGTTGTGCAGCTACCGACGATGCAGTGTACTGCTGGGGGCTCAACGCGCGTGGTGAGCTTGGCGATGGGACTACATCGATTCGATCCTTTCCGGTCCAGGTTAGCGGGCTACCACCAGCGACCAAGGTGGAAGAGCTTTCTGCCGGGGATGGCTTTACCTGCGCGCGGACAAGCGGACAAGAGTTGTACTGCTGGGGAGCAAACTTGCGTGGAGAGCTGGGAACAGAGACCGCACAGGCGAGTGTTCCGATGGCGACAAGAGTCTCACTGTCGGGAGTGACCGCAATCTCGTCCATGAGGTCGCATAGTTGCGCTATTGTTTCAGGGGGAGTTCGATGCTGGGGAGGCAACACCGATGGGCAGCTAGGGAATAACTCGGTGGAAGACAATGCTCTTCCGGTCTCCGTTTTGTCCGACGCTCTGCTTGTTGCGGCTGGCGGCCAACACTCTTGCGGGATCACCAGTACTGGTTCCTGGACTTGCTGGGGCTCTGGACGAAGTGGACAGTTGGCATCGGGGGCGATCTTGCACTCCTCTGAGCCAGTTGCCGTGGTTCTGCCTACTCATAGCCCAGCGGTACATATCGTGGCCGGTTCGGATCATAGCTGTGTTGTTCAGGCCGGCGAGGTTTATTGCTGGGGGCACAATACCCTAGGGCAACTAGGTCTCAGCAATTTGTCCGATGCGGTGAGTACCCCAGATCTACTTTCGACTATCGACGGTGCAGTGTTGTCCGACGTGTCTAGCCTCGTTGCGAGGAGGGATGCCACTTGTTCAAGCTCTGAGAGCGGTGGAAATGGAATGGAGACGGGTAGGACCTATTGCTGGGGCGCGCATCCCTCTCTGCTCGGGAATGCTTCTCCGACAACTGTCGTACCTCTACCAACACGTTTGAATGGCGATGTGCTGAGTGTTTTTGTTGGTGAAAATCGTGTGTTTACTCAGAGAAGTACCCAGACGACAGTGAGATGCTGGGGGATAAATGGAAATGGGGAATGTGCGGTTTCAGGTTCGACCAGTTCTACCGACGAGCCTAGAACGTCAACACAATTTTCCCTGGTGGGAGCAGTTGACCAAGTAGTACTGGGACGGAGCCACAGTTGTGCACCCATTGCTACAGAGGTCTACTGCGTCGGACGAAACACCAACGCGGCCTTGGGCGATCTGGCAAGTGCTACAACGGCAGGAATGACCATCGCACTCGTGCCACTCTCAGGAGAAGCAACGCAGATTGTATCCTTGGGCGGCTTTAGTACTTGTGCTCTACTCTCGGACAAGACTGTGGAGTGTTGGGGCCTCAATACCGCGGGCCAGTTGGGCGACGGAACTCTCTCGTCTGGAAGCCCGCGAAAGGCAAACATCGATCAGGTTGAATCGCTTGTTGGTGGCGTTGAAAGTGGATGTGCAATCCGTAGTGATCGCAGCGTGTGGTGTTGGGGGCAAAGCAATCTCGATCTTTTCAGAACGGGAGTTGCGACTTCTGCAATTACACCAGTTCAGGTAACACCTGGGCCAGCAAAAGAAATTGCCTTGGGGCGTTCTCATCTGTGTACGATAAACTCTGATGACGATCGCGTGTATTGCATTGGCGACAACCTCGATGGGAAGTTGGGTGACGGACGAGATCTAGATGACGTATTGACACCGGCTGAAACGGTGATTCAATGCGAGTGATTTGGCTACCGGACGACAACTAGACCAAGTACGAGTTGTCGGAAATCGTCAGTTGCGGAAACAGTGTCGAGTGACTGACTGAGAGTGTACTCATGGCTGTAGCGCGATATTGTATAACCGAGAGCGACTCGCATATCGGACTTCAGTTGATATTGCAGTCCGAGTTTTGCCCCGCTTCCGGTTACGACGAGACGACTGAACACGAGCGAGTTGTTGCTGGTCTCGGCGTCCAATAGTCGGTCAGTCAATGGACCTACTTCTATCAGGCCGAGTTTGTTTAGTCCGAGGGTGAGTACTAGTGAGTTGGTAAGTCTGTGAGATGCTTGTACCGCGATTCGCTGAGCCAGATAGCTCACACTGGGAAGCTCCACCAATAGTTCCATATCCCCTTCAGTGAATTGATGGGTTTGCCGCGCGACGCCCATCTCTGCGACAATCTCAAGGTCGCCAATGCGATGCCTATACCGCAGGCTGGCCTGCCAGGTGTTGGCTTTGCTCATCACCGAAGCTCCATCAATGCCTGCTGACTCCGTCTTGGCTAGGTATAAATCGTAGTAAGCGTGCACTCCTAGACCGGACAAGCTGGGGAAAGGATGCGCTTGTCCACTGAGCCTCATGAAACGATCCGGGAAAATTCGAAGCGATCGGATTTTAGGTGAATCTGATTGGAATGAGCGCAGAATTGAAAACTCTCGAGAGGCGACTCCGATTCCGACACCCAATTCCAAAGAACTAGGTGTAGCGCCAGACTGCGTAGCCTCCTGTCGCTCTTGGTTTCCTGGTGCCTCTGTCTCGGCATGGGTGGAAGGAACTCCCAGTGCGAAAATCCATAAGAGAGTCGTGAGGACGAAGAGTGCAAAGTTCTTTTGGCAGAGATAGAAGGCATGCATTGGCTCAGTAGTGGGGAACGGCGGCAAGATGGCTCAGACTTTCTGAGAAAAAGCGCATTTTTTACGTCGATGACGAGGACGGTTGTCCGGATCTGATGCCAGCTTTTCGGTACTATCGGCTTATGGCATTTGACGAGTTGCGTGAAGATTACAATGGCAATGCACTGCGCAAAGAGGAATGCGCTTCTGATCCCAAGGAGCAATTTCAGAGGTGGTTTGACCAGGCATTGCAGCAAAAAGTAGAGATGGCCAATGCGATGACGCTGGCGACCGTAGATGCCGAAGGGGCACCGCAAGTTCGAATCGTCCTACTTAAAGAACTCGATTCGCACGGCTTTGTCTTCTATACCAATTACGATAGCGCAAAGGGAAAAGAGCTTCAGGCAAACAAGCGCGTGTCGTTGCTCTTCTACTGGTATGCGATGCACAGACAGATTCGGATCGAAGGAGTGGTTTCGAAAGTAGACGGCCGGACAAGCGATGAATACTTCGCAACACGTCCAAGAGAGAGTAATATTGCAGCGATTGCATCGGCACAGAGCGAGGTTCTCGCAAGCCGTGAGGAGCTGTTATCGCAGATCGCCGCCGTGAAAGAGCGTGTAGGCAACGCGGAGTTAATCCGGCCAAAAACTGGGGTGGCTATCGAGTGGTGCCTCATGCGCTTGAGTTTTGGCAAGGACAACCCGATCGTTCCCATGACCGCGTTAAGTATCAAATAGATACAGGGGGAAAGTGGCAACGTACTCGTTTGGCGCCCTAGCTGCTGCTGTGAACGCTGTCGTACTGGCTAGTATTTGATAGTCTTAGCCAGTTCGCGATTTCCGCGCACGTATGAGTATGGAGTTGGCAATGTCTCAGCGATTTTCAGAAGAACACCAAGCGTTCCGCAAAACCGTCAAAACCTTCGTGGAAAAGGAACTCGCTCCCAACGTGGACGAGTGGGAGCGAGATGAGAGCTTTCCCGATTGGGTCTTCAAAAAAGCGGGCGACTTGGGATTGCACGGTGCGCATTTTAAAGAGGAGCACGGCGGTCTGGGAGGGGATTACTGGTTTAGTGTTGCCAAGGGAGAAGAGTACGCCGCTGCCAATGCTGCTGGCGTAGATATGGGGTTGCTTGTTCAGAGCGACATGGCCACGCCTTGTATTGCCGACTTGGGGACCAAAGAACAAATTGAGGAGTTCTTGGTTCCCGCGCTCGCCGGCGATCGCATCGCCGCGCTTGGGGTTACCGAACCGGACGCGGGTAGTGACGTCGCTGGGATTCGGCCAACAGCGAGACGAGATGGTGATGATTACGTTCTCAATGGCGCCAAAACCTTCATCACCAACGGTATCCGGGCGTCATTTCTCACTTGTCTTTGCAAGACCGGCACGGACAAAGGCGTTGGTGGGATTTCGATAGTGCTCGTGCCCACGGACACCAAAGGCTATCATGTGTCCAAGAAGCTAAAGAAACTCGGCAACCATTGTAGTGACACAGCGGAGATTCACTTTGATGACTGCCGAATTCCAGCTCGGTATTTGCTGGGAGAAGAGGGCAAAGGCTTTTACTATTTGATGCAGAACTTTCAGACAGAAAGGCTGATTACTGCGGCCACAACAATCGCTGGCTGCAAGCGCATACTGGACGCCAGTGTCGAGTACGGACGAAACCGCAAAGCCTTTGGCAAACCAATTATCAAGCGAGAAGTCTGGCAACACCGTTTTGTTGATATGTACACTGAGCTTGAGGCTGCTCGCCAGCTGACCTATCACGCGGTGGAGCAATACAACACGGAGCGCTACGAGAAGGGAAGTCTTCTTAGTTTCGAAACTGTCAAGCTTATCTCTATGGCGAAGCTTTTTGTCGGCGAGATGTCGAGCAAGATCATGGACGAGTGCCTTCAGTTCCACGGCGGTATGGGCTACATGGACGAAACACTGGTCTCTCGGGCGTGGAGAGATCAGCGTCTAATTCGCATTGGTGGCGGTACTTCAGAAGTGATGCGTTACGCCATCGCGAAAATTATTGGGCTCTAGAGTTTCGCTGGGCGAGTGATTGATTCTAGTCCGACTTGCCTCGGACTAGAATACAATTCCCATCGTGGCGATGCACATCTCGTCGGTAGTTTGTTCTCCAAGACGCACGTCAACAGGGTTTACCAAGCCTTCTTCATCGAGCATACGTTGGACAAATGGGTTGGTAATCGTGTTGTTATAGCCGCATTTGAGAGTAATGGTGTCGCCTTGGGGCACCGTTGGAAGTGCTAGCGATCAACGAACCGAGAGTTCAATGCCCCGGTTCTTCAGAAGGCTTCCGGTAGCGAGATCTAAGTCACTCTTTGCTCGTTGGAAATCGATTCGCGCGGATATCTCTGCTGTCTGAGCGGCGGCCAGCTCATTTTCTCGCTGGCTTACCTCGATGTTGCGCGACATGCTGCTCATAAACCGTTTTCTTTCGATTTCTAAACTGCGTGTGGCCAGCTCCCGAAAACGCACACTGGCGTTTACTTGCCGCTCGGCTGTTTGCAAGTTTCGAATCGCCGCTCGCAACTGTGCCCGAAGTCCGGACAAAAATTGTTTTTGGCGCAAGGCCAGAATCTTGTCTTGTGCTTGTAGAGAGTCGACATTGGCCGAGGCAGCTTGACCGAGAGGTGCCCAACTGAGATTCAGAAAGACTCCCCAATCCCGCGCACCCAAGCCGTCCAGTTGGGATATCGTGGTGCGGTACACGTTACTCTGTCCGACTACTCCATAGCTAAATCCCAGATTTAGATCGGGAAGATTGCTGTTTTTGGCAACACGCTCGCTCAGCTCTTGGCGTTGGATTTCGATACGGTTTTGTTGCATTTCAGGCCTAGTCTGGAGCGCGAGACTCATGGCCAACTCCAAATCGAGATCGACCGGAGAGACTTCGGGAAGGTCTGTTGCTAGTAAAAAATCAGACCAGTCTTTGTCCGGCATGTTCATCGTGGACCGCAGCACATCCATGCTCGCCTCTAGGTTGGCATCGGACTGAAGAAGGGCAAGCTCTCGCTGGGCAACGGAACTCTCGGACGAAATAAGGTCGGCCGGCGCTGATAAACCGGCTTTGATTTTTCGTTGGGTGATGTCGTATTGATCTCTGGCTAGTTCGAGAGACGCTTTTTGCACTCCATAGGAGCGAGTGGTTTGCACGAGATTCCAGTACGCGTTCTCGGTTTGGCGTATTTCTCGGGCCATCGCAATACGGGTTTCTTGCAAGGCCCGTTGGTTGGAGAACTTCGCAAGTAGGATCGCAGATCTGGGAATGTCTCTGTCGAACGAAAATCCCCGCAACAAGGGCTGAGAGACCGAGAGCGACAAATTACTGCCGTAGAAGAGAGGCTCGACAGCACTGCCCAAGTTACTCTTTCTACGGGAACTCGAGAAATTGACTCCGAGGTTTGTGCCGAAACTCAGGCGCTTGGAGACGCCCAGTGACCACTGCTGCGAACTATTCTCAAATGTACTTCCCGGTGTGCCATCAAGGGATGTTGAGGGCGGCGAGATGCTGTCATTGTGGCTAAGCCGCGCAGTTACCAGTGGTTCAAAGCCCGCTTCGCTGCTTCGAATAGATGCTTCGGACATGGAGACCTGCTGCCGTTGCAAGGCGATACCCAAGTTGTTCTTCAGCGTAATTTTGATTGCCTCGGTGAGGCTTAGCTTGCGAACGGTCACGCGGGATGCCGACTCGGGCAGCTCAATTTTGCCCAAGTGCTCTTGGGCCGATGCGTCTCCACTGGTAACGCCTAACCCAAAAATGATCACGGACAAGAAAGAAGAGAAGCGGGGCAGAGATGAGTTATTCATGATGCAAAGCCTCGATGGGCTCAAGGTTAGAAGCGCGAATAGCGGGGTATAGACCAGAGAGAAGCCCAACGAGGGCGGACACACCAGTCGATACAACAATGGAGTAAACAGTGACCACAGTGGGCCAGCCGGCGTACGCGGCGACAACTTTGGCGATCGTTATTCCGACAGCGATTCCTATCAGTCCTCCAAGTACCGAGAGTGCGAATGCGCTTACTAGGAACTGAAACCGAATGTCTCGCCTTCGAGCACCTACTGCGCGGCGGATTCCTATTTCACGTGTCTGCTCAAGTACGGAAGCGAGCATGATGTTCATGATGCCGATTCCTCCGACAAAGAGGGAGATGCCTGCAATGCAACCCATGACGATATTGAAGATGTTCTGGGTTTGCTGGCTTTGTTTGAGCAGCGCTTCGGGAACGACGAGGTCGTAGTCTTTCACTCCGCCGTGTAGCCTGTCCAAGAGAGTCTTGGCCACGATGGCAGTGTCACTTGGGGAGCCGCCCGGCGCGACACGCAAGATGATTTCGTCGAGCGGAGAGTCGAGCGGGTCGTGGTCGAATTTGCGAAGCAAGGTAGGAAAGGGCAGGTATACCGCGTCGCCATCGCTGCTGATGTCGACTCCTTCAAAGGACTCAGATAAACTCGTATCCTGCAAGACGCCGATGACTTCTAGCCACAGGTCGTTGACTTTGACTCGCTCTCCGATTGCTGTACGGGCACCAAAGAGTGATTTTTTGGCACTTGAGCCGAGTACGGCGACCTGCGCGTGGGATTCTTCATCTAGTTTGTCGATGAAACGCCCTCGCAAAAGGTGCAGGTTGCTATAATTGGCATGCCGCCAGGATACTCCGAATACCTTGGCTTCACTCGTTCCGTGAGCGCTGCGTATAGCGTAGGGAGTGAGTACGCTCCGAGGAGCGACAATTTCGAGGTTGGGAATCGCCTCTTCCATTGCCAGAATGTCCCGCTGGGATAGTCCGGGGGATTTCTTTCGTATCTCTTTGAGTTCATCGCCGTCGTAGTTCCGAGCCTGGACAACCACGTTGCGGACACCCAGCTTGTCGATAAGCTCGAGAGTTTGTTGTTCTGCGCCAGCGCCAATAGAGAGCATGGCGATAACTGCGCCTACGCCAAACATCATGCCCAGCATGGTCAGCCCCGAGCGCAGTTTGTGGTCGCGCAAGTCCTCGAACGCGCAGCGAACTGCATCACTTGCCTTCATGGGGTTTCCGTCGCTTTCTCGTCTACGGGACGTTCCGCTTCGCCGTTCTCTGAGGTGGATGCATGTGGGTCTCGGGTCGTGATGATGTCACCGACAGCGATTCCCTCTTTGATTTCTATCCGTCCGGGAGTCCCGCTTCCGAGTACCACCTTTTGCGCCGTGAATGCGTCGCCTTCTTGTTTGTAGACGATCCACTCGTTGTCGACGTTGAATACGCACTGGCGGGGTAGGAGTATGGTTTGCTTGGACTCGAGGCTGATTGTAGCTCGCACTCGCTGTCCGGGTTTCATAACCGCAGCGTCTGTGGATTCGAGTTCCAAGGTGACAGCGAAATACTGGGTAGGCGTATCTCGTTGTCTGGGTTGAGCCAGCGCTGCCACTTTTTTAATCGTAGCCTTGTACTTTTTTGAAGGGTGAGACTCCAAAAATAGGATTGCCTCTTTTCCCTTCTCTAAGCCCATGGCGTCCGCCTCCACGACAAAGACTTCTGCTTCCATCTTGTCCACCAGTGGTAGCTCGCCGATGGTTTGTCCGCCGTAGATTCTATCGCCCAACTTCATATCCGAACGTTTGTAGACGAAGATTCCATCATGTGGTGCCACGATCTCCATTCGTGCCAGCCCATCTTGCGCCTGTTGGATAGTCAACAATGCTCTCTTTCGCTCTAGCTCGATGAGTTTTTGAGTAGAACCTGATATCTGTCTGTCGACTCGGCTGGTGGTATTGGCATGGTTGACCTTGGCTTCGGACAACTGACCATCGATTCGAGATTTAATGATCTCGTTTCTTGAGAACAACTCGCTAGATTCGTCTTTTGCACGAAGTTTTGCTGTCTTGAGATCGATTTCTGCCAAACGGGCAGCTTGTATCCGCGTTTTGTCCGATGTTGCGCTGCGGATGCGTTGGCTGCTAATTCTTGCCTCGGCAGAGTCTCTGTCATCCTGTCCGTTGGCAAGTTCGCGAGTCAGTTCATCCTGGTTGAATCGAACGACGATATCGCCTGACTTCACTCTGCTGCCATCGGGGACAAGCCAAGCAATTTTGTACGGCTTCCAGCCTTGGGGAGCGACCAGTGGCGTAGCTTTTTCTGCTTTCAAATAGCCCTCTGCGGACACCTGTCGATCGAGTTTTTGCTCAGTGACAACAATGGTATCTATGGGAGTTTTACTTTTTCCAAGCCACTTGTCGGCTCCCCAGGAGGCACCTGCTGCGGCACTGCCGAGTACTATCACGATCACGATAGCGTTTTGGATCTTCACTATTTTGTCTCCGCCAAGTTGTGTGCGGACACTTCGTCACCTTTGGACACGCCCGATTTGATTTGAATGTATCGCGTGCCCGCTTTCCCCAACTCCACGAGCACGGCGGCCACGCCATCACCCTCGCGTTTGTAGGCGATAGGCCCTCGGCTTGAGCCAAAGATAGCCGAGCGTGGGAGCACTAGAACATCTTGTAGTGTTTCTGCATCGATGGTGCCGCGGAAGCGCATACCCGGCCGCATTTGCAGTCCTTCCACCGAGTCGACGCTCAGTTTTATGGTGATGACCTTGATTGGGTTTTCCCAAGACATCTTATGAACCGCGGTCTCTACCTTTGTGATCGTTCCCCGGACGTCGCTGTCCGGATGGGCTTCGAGCCGCAAATGTACCGTTTGTCCGGTCTGTATCATGGCAGAGTCAGCCTCCTGGACGGTGGCCTCGGCTACCATCGAGTCTAGTGAAGCGACCTCCAATACATTTCTTCCCCACACTTCATTGCCGACTTTAAACTTGTCGCC
>JAESTW010000683.1 GCA_016763395.1 Kofleriaceae bacterium | reverse complement strand
GTCGTCCGATTCGTCGTCGTCCGATTCGTCGTCGTCCGATTCGTCGTCGTCCGATCCGGACCCGACGGCTCAACGAACACAATCTCGATCGCCAACCGTCGATCCTGAGTTGTCCACAATGACGATGGGTGACGAGGGGCAATTGTCTTTTGAAGATGCCACCCGGGAGCTCGACCTAAATGCGATGGAAATGGGGCCGTCCCAAGGAAATACCGCTCGGCGTTCCGAGCCTGAGACACTGAAGCTTGAGCCCGAGGACACCACCAAGCAATTAGACCTCCATGCGATGGATTTGGGGCCTTCCCCAGCTAGGAACAAAGGCGAGGATGACGAGGGTGTTCCTAAAAAGCCAGATCACGATGACGTGCAATCTGGACGAATCGATATTGGGTTGAGCGAAGACGAAATGTCTGATCTCCAGATTGGGGATTCTCCTACCGGGGCCACCACCAATGGGATTATGGCCGAGATTTCTGCGGAAGCTCCTAGTAGTGGCAGCGAGCGAACGAGTTACATTGTCAATAGGCTGATTAAGCACACAGTCGAGATGACCGATGAAGGGTCGTACAAGGAGGGGGCAAGCTCGTCGATGTACGCACTTGAGTACGCTGATGACAATGCCGTCGCCCAAAAATTGGTAGTGGAGAACGAGCGTCAGCTAATTCGGGCGCTGGTATTTGGCTTGGGCGACTTGTCCGAAGTTCCCCGCTTGGTTATTCCGATGACGGAGATCCCTTTCGACGATATCGATCACCGTGCCGCCTTTTTGCTCACGAGGATGGACGGTACCTTGACCCTCGAAGAGATTTTGGATGTGTCCGGGATGCCTAGGCTTGAAGCGTTGCGGCATCTAACCCGGTTACACACCAAGGGCTATCTGGTCGTCGAGTAGTTGCCATATGGCATCCACTTGTTTCTCGGTAGCATCGACGCTCCGAGAATTGTCGATCACATAGTCTGCTAGAGCGAGCTTGTCCGCAAGAGGTAGCTGCGATGCAATGCGTTGTTCCGCCGCCGCCGCGTCAATTCCGTCTCTTTGCTGCAATCGCAAACGTTGAATGTCCACTGGCAGCGAAACTACGATGAGTCCATCCATCGTCTTGTGCAGGCCGTTTTCAACAAGAAGCGGTGCCTCATAAATCGCGATCGCAGCTCCCTTTGTCCGGATACTCTCCAGAGCAGCCTGGCTTGCCTGAGCAATTTTCGGGTGGATGATAGCGTTGAGTTCCGCGCGGGCATCGGCATCTCCGAATATCAGCTCCCCAAGTGCACTCCTATTGAGCTCGCCATCTGCCTGGAGATACTGCTCGCCGAAGTGTTGTGCGATTTCTTCCAGAGCTTTACTCCCGGGGCAAACAACCTCACGGGCTAGTAGATCTGCGTCCACCAGCTCAGCTCCTAGGGAGCGCAGGCGATTGGCCACCGTTGACTTTCCACATGCGATTCCTCCAGTAAGACCGTAAACCAACATATTTCATTGGTATCATGTTTTGGGGCCCCAAAAATAAGTGCTTAGAATGAATCATCGTTGTTGTGGGCGGTAGAGAGCCCATGCTATCCGGTCTTCATGATTCCCATGATCGCATGCTGTGGTCTAAGCCTGATGCTCCTTGCCTGCGGGCAGGAAGCGAGCGCGCAAAGACCGCCGCCCGCAGACCAAAGTCGTCTCGGCGCTTCCGCCTGTGCTTCTTGTCATGCAAAGCAGTATCGCAAGTGGAAGGTAGGGCCTCATCGAATCTCGGCTCTACCCTTGGGAGCTGGCTCTAGGTCCAAATCGGCCATGGCTAACTCTTCCGCGTCCAAGTTTGTTCATTCGAAGGTAGCGTCCGACCAATGTGGCGCTTGCCACAAAAAAGGTGCTGTGGGCGTTTCCTGCGAAGACTGTCACGGCGCTGGTAGGAACTATTCTGAAGCGGATATCATGGCGAACCCGGGCTTGGCCAAGTCGCTGGGATTGCGCAGCCTAGCCTCCTCCGAGGCAAGAGCACGCTATTGCAAGACTTGTCACCGAAGCGAAACCTTATTACATCAATTTGACTCTGAGTCAGCTTGGGCTCGGATCGCCCACTAATCCAGTTTGTTGGAGCACCAGTTATGAAGGCACAAAAAGCACATTTTATTACTTCCGCAGTCAACTCAGAGGGGTTTCCTTCTGAGAGTTATGCTGAGTTTGCCTTCGCGGGCAGGTCCAATGTCGGGAAGTCCACACTTATCAATACCTTGGTTGGGGTACCCAAACTCGCTCGTGCCTCCAATACTCCGGGCCGGACGAGGCTTCTCAACTGGTTTGAAATCACTCCCCAAAAAGGCTCGCCTGTAAATTTTGTCGATCTACCTGGCTTTGGTTACGCTCGAGTCCCGCGAGAGATGCGAGATGCCTGGCGTCCCATGGTCGAAGCGTATCTGACGCAGCGCAAAACACTGCGTATGGTCTTTGTTCTTATCGATGCTAGACGCGGCGCTCAAAAAGAAGAAGAGGAACTCTTGGATTGGCTTGAGGAAGTTGAGATTCCTGCGTGCATCGTCATGACTAAGTCGGACAAGTTGGGGAAGTCCAAAAGAAAGCCGAGAGCGGTAGAAATTCAGAGACAACTCGGACTGGCCCAGCCACCAATTCTCAGCTCTTCGGAATCCAAAGATGGGCTCAGCGACATGTGGCGAATCATTTTCAGCCTAGCCAGCGAGTGAGAAAAACTCGGGTAGACGCGATGGCTGCCGAGGACTTGGAAGAAGTCCTGGCTACCGAGAGTGAAGGGCATACGCGTCCCTGGCCGAAGAAAATATTCCTAGAGGAGCTTGCCCGAAGTTACGCGCGGCTCTTGGTTGTACGGGTTGAGGCCCCCCCAGTTGGTATCGCGGCATACTGCAATTATTGGCTGGTTGCAGGCGAGGCACAACTGCTCAATATTGTGACGGGATTGAAGTTCCGCCGGCAGGGACATGCCCTGTTGCTACTGAATCACATCTTCGAAGAGCTGAGGCGTAAAGAGTGCGTTTCCATCAGCTTGGAGGTGAGGAAGAGCAATATAGGGGCAATTTCGCTCTATACCTCGCTGGGCTTCGAGCTTGCGGGCGTGAGAGCGGCGTATTACGCGGACAACAAAGAAGATGCAATGGTCATGATTGCAGCGTTGTAGAGACCCAGTTGTAGACATAAAGAGCTGGATTCATCCTTTGTTCATGCGGTGGAAACATCCAGGAAACAATTGTCGACTACCATCCCCTTATGAAGAAGGTCGAAGCAATCATCAAGCCCTTTAAGCTAGACGACGTAAAAGAAGCGCTCTCTTCGATTGGTATTCACGGAATGACCGTGACGGAGATCAAAGGCTTTGGCCGCACTGGCGGGAAAAAAGAAGTCTATCGGGGCTCCGCTTACGTTGTGGATTTTGTTCCCAAAGTTCGCATTGAAATTATTCTGACCGACGATGCTGTCCGCGAAGTCGTTACCACAATTATGGAGGCTGCTCGGACAGGCCGCATTGGAGACGGGAAGATATTTGTCAGTCCCGTGGATGAAGTCATTCGCATTCGCACAGGCGAAACTGGCGAAGACGCGATATAAAACTAAGGTCTAGTACCTCATTCGGCTACAAGTTGTTCTTAAGAAAAGAAAGAGTAAAGTGAAATGAATATTCAAGATGTCCTAACGTACGCAGAAGAACATGGCGCGCTGATGATCGACTGTAAATTCGTCGACTTTGTCGGCTCATGGCAACACATCACCTATCCCGTTTACCGTCTAGAAGATGGATTTGAAGAGGGCTTCGGATTTGATGGTTCATCGATTCGCGGTTGGCGAGCTATCGACAACTCAGACATGTTGATGTTGCCCGATCCGTCCACCGCGCAGATGGATCCTTTCGCCAAGACTCCGACGATTTCACTGATCTGCGACATCGTTGATCCCATTACTCGCGAGCCTTACAATCGAGATCCACGAAGTCTCGTCCGTCGTGCCGAAGCCTATCTAAAGTCTACAGGAATTGCCGATACAGCCTATTTTGGGCCAGAAGCAGAGTTCTTCATCTTTGACAGCGTGCAGTACGAAGAAGCTCCAAACCATATGTTTCACGCAGTCGATTCGATCGAAGGCGCGTGGAATACTGGCGCAGAAGAGGGCGGGGCAAATCTCGGACACAAACCCCGACTCAAGGGCGGGTACTTTCCTTGTTCGCCCGTCGATGCATTCTCAGACTTGCGTACCGACATGGTCTTGGTGATGCAAGAATGTGGAATCGAAGTCGAAACCCATCACCATGAAGTGGGTACCGCCGGACAAGCTGAAATCGACATGAAGTTCGATACCATGCTCAACATGAGTGACAAGCTCATGTGGTACAAATACATCGTTAAGAACGTTGCTAAGCAAGCGGGCCGGACAGCGACCTTTATGCCGAAGCCCATCTTTGGAGACAACGGCAGTGGCATGCACACGCATCAGTCTCTGTGGAAGGACGGGAAACCTCTTTTTGCAGGCGATAGTTACGCGGGCATGAGTGAAATGGCGATGTTCTACATTGGTGGAATTCTGAAGCACGCGGGAGCCATCTGCGCTTTTGCCAATCCAACGACCAACAGTTATCGCCGCCTGGTGCCCGGCTACGAAGCTCCTGTGAACCTCGCGTATTCCGCACGCAATCGTTCGGCGGCTGTGCGAATCCCTATGTACAGCGAGTCTCCCAAGTCCAAGCGCCTCGAGTTGCGTTCGCCTGATCCTTCGTGCAATCCGTACTTGGCGTTTGCGGCAATGCTGATGGCCGGACTCGATGGCATTGAAAACAAAATCCATCCCGGTGAGGCACTCGACAAAGACATCTACTCACTCTCGCCAGAGGAGCTAAAAGAAGTTCCGCATGTTCCACATTCTCTCGAGGATGCACCGCAAGCGCTGCGCGATGACCACGCCTTTCTCCTCAAGGGAGACGTATTCAGTGCAGACGTATTGGACGCTTGGATTGACTACAAGATGGAGTC
>JAESTW010000682.1 GCA_016763395.1 Kofleriaceae bacterium | reverse complement strand
TGATTTCGTCAATGCGCTCTTTGCTGATGAGTTCAGTGAGAGGGATGCCGCCAACCGATGTGTGGTTTGGCAATGGCACCATGGTGTCGCCGTGTCCGCCGAGAACCATTCCGTGCACGTCTTCTACGGACACGCCAAGCTCCATGGCGATAAAGGTCTTGTAACGAGCGGTGTCCAGAACACCAGCCATACCCATAACGCGCTCACGTGGGAATCCCAGCGTGTGGTACGCAACGTGGCACATGGCGTCGAGTGGGTTGGCTACGATAATCACGCAGGCGTCGGGAGAGGTCTTTTTGACTTCTTCGCAGACCGAAGCCATAATTTTCTTGTTGGTTGCGAGCAAGTCGTCCCGGCTCATGCCCGGCTTGCGAGGGATTCCGCTGGTGATAATAACGACGTCGGATCCGGCGGTTTCCGCGTATCCGTTAGAGCCTGTGATTTTGCAATCCGAATCGACAACTGGAGTGGACTCCATCAAGTCGAGGGCTTTGCCTTGAGGCATTCCTTCTACGATGTCGACGAGCACACAGTCGGCGAGCTCTTTGGCGACGATCCAGTGGGCACAGGTTGCGCCGACATTGCCGGCACCAATTACGGAAACTTTGAATCTTGACATACTTATTATTCCTTTTGGGTTCGGTGACCTTGGCCACCGCAAATGGGTATCGAGGCTGCCTATTTACCTCGGGAAACGGAAAGGGTGCAAGGTGTCAAGGCCAGTGAAGCTGCGTCGAGTAACGACTTTACTAAACGGTATTGCTGAGAATCTATTGCGGAGAATTTATTGTGGAACTGCTAGGTAACTTCCAGCAATTGTGGAGTGACAGCGGGGTTGGGCTTTGGTAACCCTGCCGAGTCCACAGGAGGACTCAAATAATCACATGCGCGCCCCTGCCATAATTCTCGCTCTTCTCACTCCTTTTCTCGCGTCGACTCCATCGGCCTTCGCCGACGAAGTGGCCAGCGATGCGTTTGCCTCCGTGGCTTCTTCCGCGCAGGCTGTCGATTCTTCTAGCGCGATGCAGGCTCTTTTGTGGCCGCAAAGCGCAACCTGCGAGGGCATCAATGATGAACTTGTTCGCCTGCAGTGTGTAGGTGTAAAGAAAGCAAGCCAAGCCCGGACGGCAACGCGCAGTTACTTGCTAGAAGGCTCCGGCGCGGCAATTCAATCGGTTGTTGCAGCGGACAAAAAATCGGTAGACATCTCTCTGTTTGCCTGTATTCAGTGCGATTTCGTCGGTTCTCTGGTTCTTGGACTCGGAGACTACGAGCGCAATGGTGCTCAAATCGAGGCTCCATCCTTGGCCAAAACCAACAAGGTGTTTGCCACTGGTAAAGAGGCCGAGGCTTGGAACAAAAGAATCGGACAACGTCTCCGGGCACAGTTCATTGTCAAGTTGCCGGCCAACACGGAGCGTTTTAGCGACGGCGATTTGGTCGGACACAAGGTCGAGGTAGTCGGCTATCGGCTCTACAATCCATGCCAGGGCGATGTGCTTTTGGCCAAGCCCGCTTCTGCCGCTGGCCCCGTGGACAAAGAAGCTTGTGCGGCAGATCCGGTGAAGAAAATCATCGTGAAGAAGGCCCCACTCGTCGATAGGCTCAGTGCCAAGCAGATAAAGCGAGCGATGAAACCCGCTCAAAATCAGGCAAAGGCATGCCACAAGATCTACAACATCGAGGGCAGGGCTAAATACAAGATCGTCATTGGCGGCGATGGCAGCATGGTCGAGATGATCCAAAGCGGTGATTTCTTAGGTACGCCAACCGGATTGTGCCTAGATCAAGCGATGTCAAAAGTTGTCTTTCCAAAGAGCAAGAAGGCCAAAACCAAAATCAGCTACCCAATCCTACTTCGGTAGTTAGCTCGTCTGTGTGTTGAATTCCCTCAACACACAGACTCCCTAGATCCCGAGGCCTTCGGACTCCGGTGGGGCCAGTTGAGGGATCCGTGCCCGGCTGGAGCACTGGCCACTAGAGCTCGCTAACCAATCACAAGTTTTGCAACTAACTGTATTCTCATACACCCTGTGTTTGCCATAAGCTGGCACACTGCCTGCATTGCTAAGCGCCACAGTACAAATCTCAAAGCAGTGCTGGTGAAGGACTATTTCAGACCATGAACATAAAAAATAACATAAGCCCGATTTTCTTCGCACTGGCGCTCGCGCTCGGCGTCTCTGCTTGTAGCTCAGATTTAGGTGGCGGCGGCGGTGCCATTCTCACTATCAGTGGAGAAGCAAATCTCCAACTACAGCCTGGCTTTCAAAGTGACTTGGTCGTCCGATATCACGACTCTCAAGGCAACGCCCTTCCTGGCGATGTCACCTTTGAAGTTCTTGGTGAGCTCAAAGGATCTCGTCTCGATTCTTCCGTTGCTACCGCCAATGGTTCTGGTGACGCGACGATGACCCTCTTTGTTGGGCAAGACGAGACTGTCTTTCGTATCAAGGCCTCCGCACCCGCTGCTGCTTCTGTTGAGTGGACCGTCTCTGTGACCGAGGGCATGGTTGCTGAAGACATGGACATTCGCGGAACCTACGATGTCGAGAGTGCTTTTGATGTCGCAAATGGTCTGCCCGGCACCGTTGGAGACGTGGTCAACGAAATCATCGACATGACCGACAGCCCCAATGACCCTGCTACTTACATTATTGACGCTTTCGATTCTGGCGATGCAATCCCTGCGAGTTTCCGCACTGCTGTCGACGCCGTCGTCTTGGACCTCATCAACGACTACGCACCCGGATTTATCCTCGACCTCATTCAGCTGGGCGACCAGTTCGGACAGGTTACCAAGAACTTCGGTGTGATTTCGACCATCCAGATTACTGGCGACGATATCGAAGGCACCAACATGAAGGCCAAGCACACCATCACCGCTTACAAGTTTGACCTCGACGGTGAAGAGTTCATCTTCACTCTAGACGAACTCAACGAAGACGATGTTGTTATCTCCGACATTGCAGTCGAATACGACAACCGAACCGGACTCGCCAAGTTTGCTCAACACGAAGTTCCTCTTCAGTACGGCGCTTTTCTTGTCCTCCTTCTTGAAGAAGTCATCATTCCCAAGCTCGACGACAATGCTCGTACCCTCAACCAGTATCTCTTCAACAGCATCGATTGCGTCGCTATCGGACAGGGAATCTTCAACAACGTAGATTTTGGCACAGCAGACCAGTTCAAGCGAGCTTGTGAGATTGCAGTCGAAGCAGTTGCTAGCGCCATTATCAAAGAACTTCGCGATTTGGACGAAGGTCAAGGTGTCTCTCTTCTCATCGACGGCAAGACCCGCATGCGTGACCCAAGCGGTGACAAGAAAGCGGACAAGATGACTCGCGGAAACTGGGGCGGCACAATGGACTACCTCGGAACCTCCGGACCACTGGCAGACGGCGCTAACCCATTCACCGGTGAGCGCAACGGCGTCAACTAAGGGCCGCTAATAAGCAAACCCTAACTTCACTCTCGCTTTGAGAAAAACCGCCGGACAACTTGTCCTGGCGGTTTTTTTGTTGGCCCGATCGTTGCGAAAATGGTCGAAGAAGAGGGCTGGCTACGTTGGGGAACCAGACTATCGATACACACCTTGTCCGGTCGGAGTCGCGATATGAACGAGAAGCGCGGCTGCCGCTAGCAGAATCGAGGTATTGGTGACAATGTCTGGCCAGACGATCTGAACGTGGTTTTCGTCCACGATTATTTGTGCATCTCCTATCTCGGCGAGCAAGCGGCCAAGGCCATGGAGACCTAGAGCTTTTTCGGCCTCGCTAACATCGCAACAAGAGAGCTCGCCCGGTTGAACTTCGCTGCTGAGGAAACGAGAGGCAGGTTGTCCTCCCAGCTCTCTCGATTATCCGGTAGCTCTCGCAAGGATTTGAGGCCAATCAGGTCGCATGAGGCGATTCCAGCCGACACCGAAGGGGGAGGACGAAGCCATTGCGTACCTGCTATTGGGAGCGACGGCGCTGCGGCAGCCTGTGCCAAAGCAGCAAGAAAAAGAGACTGGCCAAGAGGCAGAGATACGCGAATACGTCACCAAGGCGTGCGTAAAAGGTATGTCCGCCTTCCATAAGTCGAACCTCGTCGAGCAAGCCATCTACAGGTTTCGGCGTAACCTTGGGGTCGAGCGCATAGGTCTTGGCGTAGACATAGCCTTTGGCGTCAATGAACGCAGAGACGCCGGTATTGACGGCTCGGACCATGTCGGTTCGCATCTCTACCGCGCGATAGACTGAGAGTGCCATGTGCTCCCAGGGCTCGGAGGTGTCGCCAAACCAGGAGTCGTTGGTAATGTTGACCAGCAGATGCGGATGTTTGGCAGCTAGCTTGCGTCCGAAGTCCGGTAAGATATCTTCGTAACAAATCATCGGCCCCAATCGATAGTGAACGCCCTTGTGGGTTAAGGGAAAGGTCGTAATCTCCTTGCCGCGTGAGAAGTGCGAGGCATTCTTGGGCAGCATGTCCCGAAGCGCGGGAAAGGTCTCAAGAAAGGGGATGTACTCGCCAAACATCAAGAGGAATATCTTGTCGAAGCGAGCGCTAATGCTGTCGTCGGACTCAAGCATGAGTGCGCTGTTGTATGGGGGAATGTCCGGATCGTCTCCACGGGTGAGAGCACCCAGCATCAGCGGTACGGAAAAGCCCCGACGGATTCGGGCTCGGCTAGTAGTGGGAAAGTCAGAAGTTCTGGATCTGGGAATGGCGTAGGGGTAGGAGGACTCAGTCCACATTAAAAACTCAGCCCCCTCGCGCTCCAGTTTCGCCGACATGGCTTGCAACTCTCGGAGCTGTCCGCCAGCCAGGTCTTTTCGCTTGCTGCCT
>JAESTW010000681.1 GCA_016763395.1 Kofleriaceae bacterium | reverse complement strand
ATTGGGATATAGTCGTCTCCACAGTGACCTGTGAGGCGGGCACTGAGATCGTAGTTGGCTAGAGACTGCAAGGCTGCGCTCATGCCTGCCAAAAAGTCTGATGCTTCTTGCGCCTGCTGTGCCTGAGATCTTGAGGCTTCTTCTAGACGGTCACGACGAGAATCGGTCAGCGCGGTCATAACCAGGGCAGTGTCGAGCGATAGCAGCCGGCGTAGCGCCGCCTGGAATTCTTTAAAGTCAGATGTCGTCGCCTTGAGCTCAACTGCAGTAAGCAATTGACTGCGAATGACCTCGTACATGGCTACGTACCAATTGCTGTCCAAGTCGATATTGTCGTGGACGCGACCCACAATAATTCGCCTTTGAATATAGCCGTCATCAATCACTCCTGTGAAGAGAGTCTCTAGATATTTGATGATCAGCGGTTTTTGTTTTTCCACCGTGGTGTGCTTGTAGATGATCCCCTGCGTATAGTGGTTTGTAGAAATATGTTGATAAAAAGTAACCACCAACTGCGGCATCGCAGATAAGCAGACATCGGCCCATGTCAGGACTACTCCCAAATCCCGTTCTGTGAGCCCTTGAAACGCGATCTGCTCACGCACCAAAGCGGACGTGACCTGTATTTTCCCTACACTTACGCTACGATTTCGCCTGAACATACAAACGGTATCGGCAAGTACGCGCTCGGCTTTAATTCTAGAGCCAAAATGACGCAGAAAAGGCCAATCGGGATCGATTGGCCTTTAGTCGAGTAGGGCTTGCGATCAGCGGCCGGGCAGATTGATGCAGGTGTTCGCTGCATTGTCTGGATCGCAGGCAGCCGGGGTTGGAATGCCCTCTTCTGGGATCAACAGATAATCTTTACAGATACACATCTTACGACAGCAAAAGGGACCGGTTTGAACGGCAACCGCGCAAGTGAAGCCCTCAGCACAAGGAGATTCGGGAACCTTGTCACAATCATCGGCACTCGAGCACTCTGCCGTGCAGAGGTCAGAGTATTCACTGCCTTCTGGTGGCACTCTACCGGTGTCTTGCGGAACGCGCAGGCACTGACGAGATGGACACTCGAGCGCTGGCGAGGCAACGATGGATTGGTTTGTATTACCCATTCCAGCATCCGCATCGCCTGGGTTGTTCACATCGCCAATGAAGCACTTTCGGCCCACTGGGTTTTCTGAACACGCAGAGACAAAGCTCAGAGCAAGAGCCGAGAGCGAAAGAAGGAGAGTTGTTAACAGCCTGGTCTTCATAGAATTCGTGGTTTCCCTGGTCACCCATGTAGATGGTCACACAGATAGAATTTCGCAGCATAATAAACGCAGGGCCTTGGAAGTCAAGGTAGCTGGACTGCTCATAAATCTATGTGGCCGATCTACGCTGATTCTGTGACAGAAAGACCGGGCGACGGCCAATAGCGTAGTGCCGACAGGGATCTTAGTCGCCGAATCGAGTAGAAGTGACATTTCTACCTTTCAGATGCCGAGTCCCAGTCAAAGCCTTGACAACGGTACTCGATCACCGGGAATATTCGTCGCCTCAAGGCAGCACCTGTGGCTATCGAAAGAAAGAAGTTCATGCGTCGAACAAAAAACTGGCTAAAAACACTAATCCCCGCTCTTCTCTTACCTCTTGCAGGTATCACTCTATCCACAAACTCTGCCTTCGCGCAGGACGATGATATGGATTTCGAGGTCGATGACGTCGAGACCAAGAGCGATCGAAACGCGGAGCCACCGCCAGACACGACTCCACCGACCAAGACTCTGCAGCGCGCTGCAAAGCTCTACGATCGCAAGGATTACGAGTCGGCCTCAATCGAGTTTGCCAAAGTAATCAATGGCGAGACCGAAGATTCTGCTGCCAACAAGCAACGCGCCGAATTCTTCATGGGCAAGACCTTGCTCCAAATGAAGTTCTACGCAGCTTCTCTCTCCTACTTCAGCCGAATCGTCGAGCTCGGAACCGGCCACCTATACTACGGTGTAACTCTCAAGTGGCTTGCGGCTCTCAGCCGAACCCTGCCTGAGACCTCGGGTATTCTGGAACTCATCGGACAGTACAACCCAGAAGATCTGGAGCAACCAGTTCTTGAAGAAGTGCGAAACGAACTCTACTTCTTGCTCGGTCGTCACTTCTACACCCAGGGTGATTTCGAACAGGCAATTTCACTCTTTGGCAGTGTCGCTAAAACCGACCCATTCTTCGTCAAAGCCAAGTTCTTTGAGGGCGTTACCTATGTCCGCCAGTACAAAGGAAAACCAGCGGTTAAGGCCTTCAAAGACATTCTCGTCATCGCCGAAGAGCGTCCGAGCTACTACACAGCAGAAGACGTCGACCAATTTCAAGAGCTCGCATGGCTCCAACTAGCTCGCGTGTTCTATTCAACACAGCAGTTCGATACTTCTATCAAGTACTACGAAAAACTCTCTCAGAAGTCTCCCGATTGGTTGCCTTCGCTCTTCGAAGCGTCATGGGCGCACTTTATGAAGGCGAACAACTCGAAGGCACTGGGTAACATTCACACTCTCAACGCTCCGTACTTCGAGAACGAATACTTCCCTGAGTCTATTTTGCTCAAGGCAGTGATTTACTACAAGTACTGCCAATACGATCGAGCTACCGCTGCAGTTGCCGAATACAAAGAGATTTACAAACCTCTGCAAAAGAATCTCAAAGAGATGCTTGGCAAATATGAGGACAACGCTGAGTTTTACACCTACGTCAAAAAGATTCTCAAAGGTCGAGCAGGTCTTGCAGAGGATACCCAGCGACTGGCTCTGTCTGCACTTAAAGACAAAACTCTCCTCAAGACATTTGCTTGGGTAGAAGAACTCAACAAAGAGCTCAAAATGCTCAAGAAGTCTGACAAAGCTTGGCAAACGACTTCCATCGCTTACGAAGTTCTATCCGAATTGACTCTGAACCAATCCCTTGCTCAAGCCGATGCTGGCAAGCTTGCCCGTGAACGTCTCGAGCGACTGCACAAAGAATTGCGCGAGCTAAAAGGGCAGGGCACCAAGATTGAAATCGAAGTTCTCAACAACAAAGGTGGCCAAATTTCAGCCGAGGCTCGTGGTGAGCAAATCTCGGGTGACAATCGCCTTGAGCCGATTATCGTTGACGATGAGCACTTTGTGTGGAAGTTTAATGGAGAGTACTGGAAAGATGAACTCGGATTCTACCGATTCCGCGTGCGTTCCAAGTGCCCTCGTAAGGGCCGGAAATAGTCCACTGAATTATCCAACGGGCCTCACCAGACCAATTTCGCTTGATTACTTACTTGCTGACGCGCCGGTGCTTTTCGTCTCGCCCAACTAGACAGAAATGCAGGCTCCATTAGCAGACGAACTACACAATCGCCCGAACGACATTTGTCGTAACGGGCTTTTGTCGTAGCCAAAATCCCCCGGGTATTCCCCGCTTCGAAAGGGTACGAGAGAACGATGAAGAATATGATGAAGAACAAGCTAGCGAAAAGTATCGCCATAGCACTATTGGCCACCGGCATGGCCAGCTCAGGAAGCATGCTTTCCGAGCAAAGTGCAGAGGCGGCACCCAAGTACACGCGCAAAACTCCCAAACTGAAGATTGACGTCAAGAAGACGAATCGGACGACGGGACTTGAACGCAAAAAAATAGCGGATGAGAAGGAGACTGTTCCCGATCTCACTTCGGACGGTTTCATCAAAATTGAAACCCTGAAGAAGAATATCGCCAATGCGGTGATCGGTCGCTACATCGAACTGATTGAGGATTCCGATCCCGAAGCAGCAGAGATGCCTGACCTCTATTTTCGACTCGCAGAAGCCTATGCTCAGAAGCAGCGGTACTGGCGCTTTCGAGCCATGAAGATGTATCCGGACATCGACAAGGCAAAAGGCAGCAAGAAAAGGAAGCTGCAAGACAAGCAAAAACTCTATTTCAAGACTGAGAAAAAGGCACTTCTGAAGTCACTGAAAGTGTACGGCAAGCTCGCCGCTGAGCCTCGTTTCAAGGACTACCCTCGAATGGACGAAGTGCTCTTCTACTTCGGCTACACACTAGACGGGGTTAAGCGCATCGTCGAATCGCGCAAGATTTATCAGCAACTGATAATGAACTACCCAAAGTCTAAGTACATCCCACAGGCTTTCTTGAGCTTTGCAGATTACTTCTTTGAGAAAGACCAACTCGACAACGCCGAGAAGTTCTACGACAAAGTACTGCAGTTCCCCAAATCTTCGGTGTACTCCTTCGCCCTCTACAAAAAAGGCTGGGTGTACCTAAATCAAGATCGACCTCAAGATGCGCTTGAGGCCTTTTTCAAGGTTTCGACTCTCACGAAGAACGATAGGAACGCAAAGGCACTGAACAGGGCGTCCAAGAAGGATTTTGTCCGGGCGTACGCGCAAGTCGGACGAGCAGATAAGGGCTACCAAGCATTTCAGCGTGTCGATCGCAAATACGCATTCACCATGCTCAAGATTCTCGGCTCGATCTACTTAGGGCGCGGCGAAGGCGAGAAGGCAATCTTCACCTACCGCCAACTTATCGGAATCGAAAGCAAGAACAAAGACGTCTGTGAATGGCAGGGCAACATACTCAGCGCCATGCTTTCTGTTGGCAACCAAAAGCAAAAAACCGCAGAAATTGTAAACCTTGTAAACGTCTACAGCGCGCACAAGAAATCCAAAATCCTCAAAGGTGGCAAGCTGGAAGAGTGTCGTGACAATGCCCAGGGCACTGCTGGCGAAATGGCCAAGACCTGGCACAACGAAGCCATCAAAACTCTGAATCCTCAGGCTCTTGGTAGTGTTGAGACACTCTACAACCTGTACATCAAATCATTCCCCAAAGCCGACGATATCGGACAGATGCGCTACTACTACGCTGATCTTCTTTGGCAGCGTGCCGAGTACGAGAAGAATCCCCGCAAAGCGACTGATCGTTGGGAGCGAGCTGCGATTGCTTTCACCGACGTCGTTGAAGGTGGAACTCTCAAAGGCAAGCTCCTGAAGGAAGCGGCGTTTGCTGCAGTCCTCGGTTGGAAGAACGCACTGGCTGTCGATCCACGCACCAAGGCACCAAAGACGGTCATCAGCACTAAGCCTGGAAAAGTTGACGTTCCCAAGCCCAAGCCAATCGGTGAGCGAGAGCTGAAGATGATCGCTGCTTTCGATGTCTACATCAAGTACATCAAAGATCCGAGCGACGATGAACTGGTCATGATGAAGTTCCTCAAAGCTCGAATATTCTGGCGCGCGGACAGACTCGACGACTCGATGCCACTCTTCTACGACATTGTAGAAAAACACCCAGAGCACGAAACTGCGGGTTGGGCTGCCAACATTCTTCTCGACAACCTCAATCGATTGCAGAAGTACGCTGAGCTGACCAAGCTTGCCAAGAGCATGCTCGCCAACAAGAAGTTCATGGAAGACAAAGATGAGCTAAAGGACACCCTGGGCGGTATCGTTGCTGTTGGCATGCGGAAAGCCGCTGAGCAGCTTGAAAGCGATGGCCGGCATATTGCCTGTGGTCGTGCCTACAACGACATCTACGAAGCAAACCCAACCGCGCCGGGTATGGACGAGGTTCTGTTCAACTCTGGTGTCTGTTTCAACTCGGGCAAGTCCATTGGTCTTGCGATTCGAAGCTTTGCAATCCTAAACAAGAAATTCCCCAAAGCGGAGAAAGCCAAGAAGGCTCTCGTACTCATGGGCAACGCCTATGGCGCCATTGCTTCCTACGAGAAGGCTGCTGAGAAATACGAAGAATTCGCTCGCCGCTTCCCCGGAGAGAAAGAAGCCGCAGGCGCGCTGAACAACGCTGTGACCTACCGAAAAGGGATTGGCCAGCAAAAAGAAGCGATCGCCAACATCGAGGGATTCGTTAAGAAATACCGAAAGAAGCAAAAAGAGCAGGCTGCAGCGGCCATGTTCGGACTTGCCGGAATCTACGAAGCGCAGGGAAACAACTCGATGGTCATTAGAGTGTACCGCCGATACCTCAAGGAGATTGGTAAGTCGGGCGGAACCGATCGCATGCTTATTGCCAACGCCAAAATGGGCGAAATCTTGTGGAAAGAAAGCTGCAAGAGCGGCGGAGTTGATGGCGCTTGTGTCCGCGTGACTCGTGAGCGAGCAACTCGTAAACGCAAAGGCAAGAAGAGGCGCGGACTGCAGTTGCCAACGCAGTGCGGTGCTAAATCCAAAATCAAAATCAACGTTCAAGACCGAGACCGACGCCGGGTAAAAGAAGCACAGAAGTACTTCCAGGCGGCGATTACTCTCGCTAAGAAAGGCGCGGTCAAAGGCGCTCCCAAAGAGCGACAGGCGGCAGCTATCTACTGGATGGCAGCAAGTCGTTTCTACATGAACGGTAGTGGATACGAGAAGTTTTTGAGCCTCAAGTTCCCAACCAAGCTGGCCTTCCCTCCGAATAACCCCAAGAAGACGAAAGAATCTCTCAAGCGATTCAAAAAATGGTTGGAAGACAAATCGAAGTTGATGGCCTCTGTGCAAAAGAACTACCTTGAGATCAAGGACATCAAAGGTGGCGGCGCCGCTTGGGCTGTTGCATCGGCT
>JAESTW010000058.1 GCA_016763395.1 Kofleriaceae bacterium | reverse complement strand
GAGGACGCGCACGACTACGAGGACGAGGACGTGCACGGCTACGAGAGATTGGGTAGGCGGAGGCGGAAAATAAAGGGACGGGGGTTGGGCATGATGAAGGACGGGCAATCCCTAGATTTAGTCTGGATGACGCGCTAGGTCATGAAAACGGTGGCGATTTCGAAGTAGATGATGAGTCCGGCGACGTCGACAATCGAAGCGATAAAGGGAGTTGAAGACACAGCGGGATCAATTCCCAGTCGTTGCAAGACAAGGGGAATGCCGCTCCCCAGGAGCGCGCCCAAGGTGACGACCGCGACGAGTGAGCAGACGATGGTGAGGACCAGGCCTGTCATTCGGGTGGCATCTCGCGCGACCAGCGCAAGGGCTCCAACGCAGGCCAGAGAAACTCCCAGGGTCAGTCCGACAATAGCCTCGCGAGCCAGGACTTGCTTGGTGTCGCCCGGAGTGATTTTTCCTAGTGCCAAGGCACGAATAATAAGTGACGCGCTCTGGGTTCCCGAGTTGCCTCCTGAAGATACAATGAGCGGGACAAACCAACCGAGTAAGATGGCGATTTCCGGGTGAATGGCGGTGTAGCGCTCTAGTACAAAGGGGGTTGCCAATACGGCTAAGAACAGCACAATCAGCCAGGGCAATCTGGCTTTAATGAGTTCGACAACCGGAGTCGACAGATACGAACTCTCCAGCGGATCCACGGCGCCGAGCTTTTGTACGTCTTCCGTGGCTTCTTCTTCGGCGATGTCGATAGCGTCGTCGACTGTGATAATCCCCACGATGCGATGGTTCTTATCGACCACGGGCAGGGCCAGGAGATCGTATTTGGAAATCAGTCGGACGACTTCTTCTTGGTCGTCGTCGTCGGCCACCGTGATGATGTTGGGGTTCATCACACTGGCCAAGGTACTATTCTCAGGGGCGGTTACCAGGTCGCGGAGAGAGATGACTCCGAGCAAGGTCGAGTTAGGATCTACAGCATAGGCTTGGTATATGGTTTCCATCTCTTGAGCGATTTGGCGAATTGCATCAATTGCCTCGACCGCACTAGCATCAGCACTCAGGGCGACGAAGTCTGTCGTCATGAGCGAGCCGGCTGAATCGTCGGCGTAGGCCAAGAGGTGACGAATATCTCTGGACTCTTCTTCATTGAGAGCGGCGAGGAGTTGTCCGCGCAGAGACTCGTCCAATATTGCGAGTAAGTCGGCTCGGTCGTCCGGTGCCATGACGGCAATGACAGCAGTCGCCGCAGTCATACTTTCATCGGCCAAGGGCACAAAGAGCCGAGCGCAAACCTCCTCGTCGCAGTATTCTAGAAGGTCGGCGCAGGTGCTAGCTGGCAATATCGTCAGCAGTCTCAGACACAGGTCGGGCTTTAGCGCCTGGGCAAGGTCCGCCAGATCGGCTGCATGAAGTTCTCTTGTGAGATCGAGCAAGCTCGCTGGAGCGGACTGCAGTGCCTGTTCAACTTCTGGCAGTAGTAGCCGGGTGGTGCTCTCCATGACCTCTATTGTCCAAACCTTGAGCCATCAGCGCAATGCGGAGAGGTACTATTCGGCGTTAGATTGGCTTCGGAATTTTTGATCGACCAGACGGAAGGCTAGTCCTATTGCTGCGGACATGCTTGTCGAGCGAGCAGTTCCGGTTCCCGCGATGTCGTAGGCGACACCATGATCGGGCGAGGTTCGAACGATGGGCAGGCCCAAGGTTAGGTTGACCGACTCATCGAAGTCGATGAGCTTGACGGCTATCAGCCCTTGGTCGTGATACATCGCGATAAAGCAATCGAAGGGCATGCGAAAGGCGGCATCGGGTACGAGCGGCCCGTGTATAGATACCTCTGTTCCAAGCAGTGCTTGTGCTTGCGCAATTGCGGGTGAGATAAGGGTCGCCTCTTCATCGCCGAAGCGTCCGGCTTCACCTGCATGTGGATTGAGTCCCAATACTCCGATCCTCGGACGAACAATGCCAAAGTCGGCTCGCAGCGCCCGGCTCGCCAGAACAATTGCAGACACGATTCGCTCGCTAGTTAGCACTTGGTCCAAATTGTTGATTGCCTCGTGTACGGTCGCCAGGACTACGTTGAGTTTGGGACCAGCAAACATCATCGCAACCGAGTCTGCATTGAGTCTGTCTGCGAGAAATTCTGTATGTCCGGGGAAGGCGAAACCCGCGCGCGTTGCAGCTACCTTGCTGATCGGAGCGGTTGCGAGACCGGCGATTGTACCACGTTTTGCGGCTTTCATGGCAGATTCTAGATAGGCGACCTGTGCTTTGTCGGTGGCGGAGTTGGGATGTCCCCAGTGCACGTCTTCTGCTTTTAAGGAAGCGGAGTTGTCGACCGATAACGGTAGTATGGGATCTTTGCCAATGAGTCGAAACGCTTCTCGGAGGATCGCCTCGTCACCAAAGATTCGAATTCGATCCAACTGGCCGCGAGAGAGCTCAGAAAGGGCAGAAACGACGATTTCAGGGCCAATCCCGGAAGGGTCCCCAAGGCTTATTCCGATCGCCGGAAGTGAATTGCTAGTTGTCATGGTGCGTCATCAGTGTAGGTGCGGCAATTGAGTCTAGAGAAATATTCACCGGACGTGATGGTTGTACTTGCAAGTACTGCCGCCATCCCGCAGATTTATAACAGGGAAATTCGTTTGGGAGGCCATATCGTAGAATGATTGAGGGACGAAATTTAGTTTGGTTGCGCAGTTTGCGTAGAAGTGCAATTGCGCTTTCCTTCGTCGTTGCTTGCAGTGCGGGCGCTTGGGGGGCCAGCGGGTGTGGCGCTAGTGCCTCTGCACCCTTGTCGGTAGAAACGATTGAGTTGCCGAAGCTGCCTGAGAGTTCCATCAAGGCCGAGAAAACGCTGTTTATCGCAGGCGAGACGATGTCTTTTGACGTTTCGCTACGTGGAGTTCTGGGCGCGCGGGCGGTTGTCGCTGTGGGAGAACCAGGATACGTTGATGGCAAAGCGACCATTGTAGTGCGATCGCAAGTGGCCAGTGCTGGTATCGTCGCGGCGATTCGCGAAGTGAGAGATGATATCGAGAGCTGGATTGAACTGGACAAAGGACTCGTTGTATCGCATTTGGCCAACTCTACCTTTGGCAAAAAGAGCTCCCATGTCGTTAGCGATCTGGGCGGCGGCATGCCTGGGCCTTTTGTTTTGGAATATACGCGCAAAGGTAAGGCGATGGTCAAGATTCGCCAGAAGCTTCCCAAGAATGCCAATGTCTTTGACATTCACGCGATATTGGGGGTTCTTCGGGCATGGAATTCTGACGAAGGTGATGAAACGCATTTTTTCTTGTTGTCGGGTAGGCGGCTGTGGCGAAGTTCGTTGCGAGTGGGTGTCCGAGAAACGATCAAGACACGCATGGGACGGTATCCTGTGATTCGAATTGACGGAGTGGCGCAACGAGTCAGCCGCGGTTTGGCCGATATCAAGAAAATGAAACCCAGGAACTTCAGTGTGTGGCTCAGTGATGACGCGGACCGATTGCCACTGCTCATTATGGCGACTACCGAGTACGGTGATTTGCGAGTTGAAATGACAGAGTACACCCGTCCAGACCGACGCATTACTTCGCGTTAGGGGGCGAGGCGCGATCTTCATTTGACAGCAGCTGCCGGCGAGCCCACATTGCGAGCAAATGAGCGCTAGCTATCGCCCACGGGATGGGACAGAGACCATTGCCCAGATCACCGGAGCTGCAGATCTGCTAGCGGACTTGTTTTTAGGTTGGGGGGATTTGCACTGTTTGTCGTGCGGCAAAGTGCAAGATTGGTCAACGTTGATTGAGGAGGTTTCCCAAACCATTAGAGCCGCGCCCGAGCAACAGGGAGTGTCGCTCCGTGCCAGTATTGCTGAACGAGACGAATTGTTAGAAGACAGACTGTCCGAGTTTGTGCGCGATGGGCTGTCCCGGATCTTCTTGGACGGAGATCCGGTTCTGTTGGCGGATATTGATGGCGCGGTGCTGGCAGAGGATGTCGAGATCGAAATTGATAGCTGGGGCGGGACAACGGGGCCATGGGAGCATGTCCGAGATGCAGTGAAAACGGCTTTGCGGCTGGGGCGGGGCAGCTGTGTGCTGTCTCTCGGACAAGGAGCGATACAGGACTTCGGAAGCCACGGATGCGACAGTTGTGGTGAGGTGCTCCCCGTGGTGGGGCGCGCGCTGCTCTCGCTTTCTTCGCAGGAGGCTCGCTGCACCGATTGCTTGGGACGGGGCGTTTCGCTTCAAATCGACGAGACGGCTCTTGTCCGGGATACGAGGTTGAGTCTAGTTGAGGGAGCAATTACTCCGTGGCACGAGAAAAATCCGGGTTTCTATCGCGGTATACTTGAGGAGATATGCGGTCGATCGGGGATATCGATGGGCACCCCGTGGGAGCAATTGGGCCGTGGCGCACGCTCCTTTTTGATGCGAGGACAGGAGGATAGTGAGTATCGTGGGGTTGTCTACGACATGAAGAGGCGGTTGGAACGCTCATCACATCGGACAGACTCGGCCGGCCAATGGATCGCTTCGTATTGCAAGTCCCGCGAGTGCGGAAGCTGTGGGGGCAAGGGACTAGGGGACTACGCGGCTTCGGTTCGATTCGGTTCCACGACGGTGCCTGAGGTCTACGCTATCGAGATCGGACAATTGCTGGAACTGCTGGGTTTGGGCGGGGACTCGTCGTCGGACAAAGGACTGCCCTGGGAAGCCGGCGCGTTAGCAGAGCAGATCGCAGGGCTTGAAGCGATTAAACACTGTCACCTCGGACAGCAGTTGTGTGACATGAATGCCGCAGATAAACACTGGCTGACCTCACACTTGCGCAGCCAGCGTTAGGGTTCCGGTGCCATTCCATTTGGCAGGAATTGTTTTCAAAAGCCTGGTGCGGAACACCAGGAATGAGCGCCTCTGGCGCGTAGAGTAAACGCTTGCGCAGCCAGCGTTAGGGTTCCGGTGCCATTTCATTTGGCACCGGATACCTAATAAAGTGCTCGCAAACTCTCGCGATTGGTGACGATTACTTTTCGTCCCTCTGTGGTTAGCATGTCCTTTTGCTTAAACTGGGAAAGGGTGAGAGAGACAGTCTCCCGAGTAGAGCCAATGAGGTTCGCCAATTCCTGATGGGTGATTTTCAGAGCGATAAGGGTACCGCGAGACTCTTCTACGCCGTATTCGGAGGCCAGGTTCAAGAGTAGCTCGGCCAGCTTTGAGGTGACGTCTCGAAAAACCAGGGTTTCCAATTTGTTTTCTAGGTCAAGTCGGCGCTTGGCCATGAGTTTGGTCATATGGTGCCCAAAACTCGCGTTGTTCGAGAGCAGACTGTCGAAGACGGTACGGTGGATCTCGGTAACGATAGAAGTCTCGATAGCCTCAGCCATCTCTTCTCTAGGTGTTCCACCTGCGATGCAGGTTTCTCCGAATAGTTCTGTGCCCTTGCAGTATGCTAGCGTAAGAGCTTTTCCGTCGCGTGTGACTTTCGACAACTTGACTCGGCCCTCGTTTAGGAGAAAAATGGTGTCGCCCGGATCACCCGGCAAGTAGATGACCTCCCGGCGTTTTATTTCTCTAAGATCG
>JAESTW010000680.1 GCA_016763395.1 Kofleriaceae bacterium | reverse complement strand
GCCACCGATATCGACAATGATCAGCATCAATAGTTCGTCGACGCCGAGCGCTCTTCCCGCGGCAGTGAGGCAGGTGGTGTCACCTAGACAATCCTCAGCTCTTGCTGATGCTGGCAACAGCGACTGTGCTTCCGCGCCCGAAATGACTGTCACCTCTAAGCGCTTTCGAAGAGCTTTTCCAAGGGCAGCACTAACCTCAATAGCGGTCTCAATATCGGTATTGATTACGGCCGAAACCGCTACCCCTACTTTTTTTTCTGGGTTTTGTGAATGTGCGGTTGAGCTGAACGACAGTGTTGCGGCAATCACAAAAAGAAGGGAAAAACGGACACATGAAAATGTTGAGGAATGCATTGAGTGGGGAACTTGGGAAGTCATGTCGATAGGAGACCTTTATATTACCCGAATCCGTCGAGGTGACTAATATTCTTGCCTTCTTTTCCAGTTTCTACAATCTGGGCGGACGATCTATCAGCAACACACGCAGCGTTTGAGTTGCTGAGTAATCCCGATGCAAAACGAAGAGATTGGGATCGCCGTCTATAACGAGTAGTTACAGGCATTTAGCATTGTTTTGACCTGTACCAATACCTAAAACGAAATTGAGCCAATCCAGAATGAGTGGGGCTACGTAACAGAGATTCAACAATAGAAATTGGGCTGTTCTGGACAATCACGCGGGGTAGCAAAGGCGGGAGCACGATGACGACGGACTCAGTAACAATTGTGGGTAATCACAGAACTCGGCATGAAGCGGAAAAATCGTTTGAGACAGTGGGAGCCCTGCCGAAGCGTTACGGTACACAATCCGAAATAGGCGAAGGCGCGATGGGGCAAGTCTTCTGTGTTCGGGACAGGACCCTCAATCGCGAAATTGCGATGAAGGTACTCAAGAGGAGTATCGCGAGTGATGAGCTCATCAAACGCTTTCACGTTGAAGCACAAATAGGCGGACAACTTGAGCACTCGGGATTACTACCAGTATACGATCTCGGACAAGATTCGGAAGGGAACGAGTTTTTTACCATGCGAATTGTTTCGAGACATCAAACTCTCGAGGACATAATCAGCAAACTACAATCTGGTGACGCGGAAAGTCATAAGAGATTTACCATGGAGGAACGCGTTCAGATAATCATTCGTATCGCTGATACTCTGTCCTACGTCCACGATAGGGGTGTAATTCATCGAGACGTCAAGCCGGCCAATATCCTCATCAGTGACGCCGGAGATATCTATCTGGTCGACTTTGGGGTGGCAATGCTGTGCGAAAGTAATTCCGATGGAGCGGTGACGACCACAATTAATGAGAAGTCCGTGGAGGAGGGCGAACTCGCAGGAACGCTTCTGTATATGTCGCCAGAGCAGTTGCTTGGGGAGGATTTCGTTGGGGCAAAGAGCGATGTCTACAGCCTGTGTGCCGTTGCCTATGAGTTGTTCTCCGGGACGCACTACTTGGGGAAAGAGCCTCCATCCTCGTATCTAGCAATTTTGTCCGCGGTACTGGACGACACACGAGTGGACGCTGAAAAACATTGGGATGAGTATCGAAAGAGCCGAGTTCCCAGACAACTCAGCCGAATTCTGCGCTGGGGGCTAGAGAAAGATCGCAGTTCTGCGATTCCAACTTCTGACGCACTTAATCGGGCTCTTAGGGCGTGGCTAACAGGCAGGGCACCAGTTGTCTGTCCGGGGACATTGATTCAACGATGCCTACGGAGCTGGGCTGGAGCCATTGACCGGCGTCCAGTTCTCACCCCGCTTGTTTCAATCGCCGGAGCCTCGATTGGTATCTATTGCCTCCTCTACACTACTCTTGGTCTGCTCTTAGCCTGAGCCGCCCCAGCGAGAGGCACAACGCGGGAGGAGTGTAGAGCTGAGGTCGATCTAGCAGTTAGGCGCCTTGACCTGACCCAAAATCACTCGCTTTCACTTGTGGAGCACGGACGCCACAGACTGCTAAACGTCGTCGTCGTGCATGTAGGATTCGAGATCGTCGTCGGAATCTAGTTCACCAGGGCGGGCAGGCTCATCCACGAAATGAATTCCGCCACCGCGCTTGCGCTGTGCGGTTTTGCGGGGAATTCGAGACTGCGTGTCCTTTTCGCTGGAAGCGGACATCGGCAGTGATACTGGCTCGTCTTCAGACTCAGAACTATCGTCGTCCGGTGGAACTACGGGGCGCCAAACACGGAACTCTTTAGAAGATTGTTTTGGTGCTGGTGGTCGGTAGTTTGCACTACTAACCGCTTCCCTATTTTGCTTCGGGCTACTGTGGTTCGGGGCCGGCACAAAATTATGATCCGAGGCCGGCACAAACTCCCCACCCTCAAACCCGGGAGAATCGTAGCCATACTCCTCGTCTTCCAAAGAATCCACGTTGGCGATGGCCATTGCGATCTCGGGAACCAACGCGATTGCCTCAGCTTCTGGCGAGCCTTTTTGCAAGTAGGAGTACATCGACTCACCCAAGCGAGCCATCGCTTCTTTGCGTCGACGTTGCATCAGGGCTTGATCGAGTAGCCCGCCCCGTCCACGAGTTTGTTGCTCAACCACATCTTTTACCGCCCCAAATTGATCGAGGGTGGTGCGAAGGAGTGATCCAAGGGTACTCTTGAGGTCTGGCGGTCCTCCCCGTCTTCGTGACATGCCCGTATTACACCACAAACTTTCATTTTCGCCAACGACTCTCACTCTACTCTCGCTACTACTGCTTTGGTCGTCGGCGTGCGGCGGCACCAACAAACAATCGCAGTTCGCCAAATCGCGTTCTCAGGCGCAGGTTTCCTCGTTCACCGAGGCATCACCGGTGCGCGCATTGGCCGCCTCTGACTCGTATCTTTTTGTCGCAACCGCCGATGGCTTGGAACGATGGGATTTGCAGACCGATGAGCTATTGCTCTTGTCGCAAAGCCATGGACTGCCGGGCAGTCTCGTCTATTCCATGGCCCATGATCGCGAGAGAGATTGGCTGTGGATCGCTACCGACGGTGGAGTGACAAGTTATGAGTTGGCGACATCGTCCTTCAGTGAGTTGCCGGCCCCGCCAGGGGTTCTGAAAATTGGCGGACTGGAGTCTTCAGTTCTTGCGCCGGCTCTAGATGGCGGTGTCTGGGTTGGTACCCCCAATGGTTTGTTCTACGGACAAGCAGGGCGAGCGTGGACCAACACGGCAGTGACCGACGCGGTAAACTCCATCTATCAGTCGCCGAGCGGTACCCTGTGGATTGGTACGGACAAAGGCCTGCTCTCAGTAACTAACTTTCGTACCGCGGTTTCGAGAAGCCGTGATGATGGGTGTGACTTCGTCAACGTGCGAAGTATTCGCGAGTATAGTGATACGGCCGTTATTGTGTTGGCAAAGACAGAGGAGGGTGAGGATCGCGTTGCACTAGTTTCGGACAAAGAATGTGCAACCTACGAAACCTCCTCGGACATATCGTGGGTAGACATTGCTCATCGCGGGGACTCGATGTACTTGATGAGTGCCAGCGCTCTTTTTCAAATTGGAGCGGGTTCGACGATTGCCAAAGGGGCGGGCACCCGTCTTGCCACTGGCCGTCTTCCCTCGGCAAGCACTCAGCAGCGGGCCTTTTTGCGACGTGTCACCAGATCCAAGGCAAGCAAGTTTCCAAAGACACTGCCACTTTTGCCATCCGAGGACTCTCTCCCCAACCAATCGAGTCACATCGCTTCAAACAGCGATCGGCTTTTTGTCGCAACCCGTATGATTGGCACACTGGAATGGGACTCTGCAGGAGAGGCGCGCTGGTTTCGACAAAGCCAAATTGTCGCCAAGGCCAAGCAAATGAGTGTCGCCTGCGAGGCTGAGGACTCCTGCTACATCGCACATGGAGGCGAGAGCATTTGGCACTGGACCGGACAGCGATTTGACAAGGTTGAAGGAGACCGTACCTTGCATGTATTGCTCCGTCTGGAAAACGGAAAAATACTGGGCGTTCGAGACAGCGAACCCTATGCCGAGAATGCCGCTGGCGATTTGGTGTTGTCGTATCTTGAGAAGGGAGAGTGGCGGGATATCGACGGTATTGAGATCGATACACCCGGAAAGCAGGCGTATGCAACGAGCTTACGGTCTTCGCCAGACGGTACGATTTGGTTTGCGCTCGGCTACGATGATGACTCTGGTGCTCGGGTTGGCTACGGAGTTGCGTCGGTAGACTTGGGACTAAACGTGGTCAGTTACCACCGTGCGAGCTTTGATGAAGCGGTCAAAAAACGTGGAGTCATCGCAGTGCCTGTCGATGTTACCGGAATCGGTTTTGTAGGTGAGGAGGACATATGGCTCGCATCCACGCAAGGGGCAAGTCGGGTCATGGAAGGTGAAGTAGAACTCTACAACGAGGGCAACGGGCTGCGTAGCGAGTTGCTCTACGCTATTGTGTGCTCGTCCGGGGGCATGGTGTACACAGCGTCCGGTGGAGGAATCGGCGAGTGGGATGGGGACAAATGGACGTTTCCAAAAATGCTGATGACATCAGTCCGAGACTTGGTGTTCGGACAGGATGGGCGACTGTGGTTTGCCACATCGCAGGGACTGGGCGTGTATGACGGACAAAAGGCGCGGCGATTGGATACTCGCCGAGGATTGGTCGAAAACGACATCTTGGAACTTGAGAGCGATCACTACGGGCGAATATGGGCTCGTAGTGAGCACGGGATGGCGCTGATCACACCATAACGCTCGGCCCCCTCTACCAATGCCATAATGCTCGGCTCCTCTACCAACCGAAGAGCTGTGAGACCTTAAGTATCTTCGTGCTCTTGATACCGATGGCGGCCGCCAAGGCTTTCAAGTCAATACGGTCGCTATCACCACTGATGGACAGGATTGGCGGCGTTTTAGTCTTGGAGTTTGCAAAGGTCTGCATGTCGCCAGCGGGAGTCTTGTGCAGCTCCGCATACTCTTTGATACTTGGGTCTTCGCTCAAGCCTCGGTCTTCCCAGGCAAAGACCACGTCAGATCGGCGCCGTGGAGACGTACGATTTTTTCTGTAGTCTGCGTCGAGGCTGTTCTTGGCTGTCGTGAAGCGGCCGGGCTCAACTCGCAATGGAATTAGAAGGCTCATAAGTGTGCGTACCGCTTCGACACTTTTGTCCGCCTGAGTGCCCAATCCCGCAACCACGAGACTGTCATCGCCCCGGCGATCAGAGCTTGTGTGATACGTCCATGCCGAGTACGCCAAGCCACGAGCTTCCCGGATTTCTTGAAAAATGAGTCCCCCCATACCACCGCCGACGTACTGGTTAAAGAGGGCAGCCTTCACGCTATCGGCTTCTGTCAGCTCGCCAGTTGGCCAACCGATTCGAATTTGCGCCTGTGCGACTTTTTGATCGACGAAATAGAGAGTCGATTTTTTGGGCGCCTTGTAGCGTAGCGGTTTTTGCTTTGCCGCTACTTTGTGCTTTGTACCCAGGCCGACTACTGCCTTTACGCGATCCGCATTTCTCGGTCCGAAGTAGGCTGTCCGGTGTTTGGTGTTGACCAAGCGAGTAATGAGGCCCATCAGTGTCTTCTCTTTGGCCCGTTTGAGACTCTTGTTGCTCACGACGTTCAAGTAAACAGAATTTTTTCCGCGCAATGCGTATTGCGAGAGAGCGGCAGCAATAACACTGGGCTCGTTCATTGCGTCTTTTCGTTGGCTCAGAGCATTGGCGACCAAATTGCTCAAGGTACCGTCTTCGATCAGGGGAGTTGATACCCACTCCTTGAGAATCGCGATGGTGTCCTCCATTTTTCTATCGATTCCGGCCAAGACAATTGTAGAAGATCGAACTCCACATCGGAACTCGATGGAGCTTCCGATCGAGTACAGGCGTTTTTGCAGGTCTTTAGGAGCCCGTTGTCCGGCCCCGCTACGCTCGAGCAAGGAGAAGGCGTGACACAAGAGAGGTTGATCGCTGCGTCCGCTCTTGAAAAGGTACTCCAGTGTGAACAAGTCATTTCGTTCGTTAACGACAGATATCAAAGGACCAGCTGGCAGTTCACTGCGCGAGAAATGCTCTCCCTGGACAAGCCATTGAGGAGAAAGAGCGTCGACGGGAATGGCTTTAATTTTGTTGGCAAAAGCGCTCTCCTTACTGGAGTCGATCTTGATTGGAGTTATGGAGGGCTTGTTGACCTTCTCCGCTTTGAATTCGCCACGTTTTCGATTTGCTACCAGGGGCGCATCGGTCAGATAGGTATTGGCGACACGCATGACCTCTTCTCGGGTAACGGCTCGCAGCCGCCCCTGATCCTTGATGACATCGCTCCAATTGCGATCATTGATAAAGGAATTAGCCATCTTGGACACTCGGGCACCGTTGGACTCTAGGCTTCGCTTGTCCGAGATTTCACGGTTGATGACAATCGCATCGAGGTCTTTTTGAGTGAAGGCACCCGCCTTCAATTTGGCAACTACCGACATCAGCAGTGTTTCGACATCTTCGTGTGATTGCCCATCTCTGGCAGTGCCGTTGAGAACCCACATTCCGGCCTCTCGCATGACGTAACCGTATGAGCCCGCTTGAGGAAGTTTTTGCGACAAGACTAACTCGAGATTCAAGAGGCCTGTTGCCGAGTTGTCAATTACCAAATCCATCGCGTCCAACACGATCTTGTCCGGATGTCCCACCGCGACGGTCGGCCAAGCGATGAGAACGCTTTGTTCCCCTGGGGCCACAATCTCGATGTCTTGTCGCGCGCTCGGAGGCGTTAGTGATGATTCGGGCAGTGCGGGCAAATCCTTGGGCGCCATTGCTCCGAAGGCGGCTTGCAACGCTGGCAGTGCGGTTTTGGCGTCGATATCGCCAGCAAGTACGATTGCCATGTTGTTGGGACGGTACCAAGTGTCGAAAAACTCCGCCATATCGCCGAATGCTGGCGTTTTGAGGTGCTCCGCGCTTCCGAGCGTTGGTTGCGTTCCGTAGGGATGAGCTGGAAACAGTCCTCGCGCAACTGCCTCGTCGATTCGCGAATTGGGATTGTCCAGGGAGCGATTCTTTTCCTCGTACACGCTTTCAAGCTCTGGGTAAAAGAGGCGGAATTGCGGGTTGGAGAATCGGTCGCCTTCGACTTTTGTCCAGGTCTCGAATTGATTGCTGGGTACCGATGCGATGTAGACGGTTTGATCGTTGCCGGTAAAGGCGTTGACACCGTCGATGCCAAGTGAGGCGTAGAGGTTGTCGAACTCGTTGGGAATCGAGTATTGCGAGGAAGCCTGAGTCTCCTTGTCGATCTTCGCCAAGATAGCGTTGCGAGCATTGTCGTCGGCCGCGTCCCGAAGTTCGTCGTACAACTTGGCGATATTGTCCAGGTGTGGCTTTTCTTTGGCGAAGTCTAAACTGCCCAGGGCAGAAGAACCCTTAAAGAGCATGTGCTCCAGATAATGAGCGAGCCCAGTAGAGTTTTTGGGGTCATGTCGGCTTCCCGAACGAACAACAATCCAAGAAGAGATACTCGGAGTACTTCTGTCAGTACTAATGTAAACCGTTAGCCCGTTGGTCAGCCGATGAACCGTTGCAGCCATCGGATCGCCGGGCAATGCGTTGGGAATGAGTTCGACAGCCGCCCTTTGGCTTTGCTTGTCGCCGGGACCTTCCTCCGTCCGATTTACCGCGGTCGCCTTGGACGAGGGAACTTCCATTGTGGTTTTGGGACCACAGGCCAGCAGTACTGCGGGCAGAAGCAAAGAAGAGAATAGGTAGCTGCGTATTTTCGACATGAAAGTTTTTCCTGGCTTTTGTGGAAAGCTGCGAAATCTTACACGAATATGAAGTGCCGAAAACTTGCCACGAGCAAAAAGAGTCAAGAATTTGCCGCCTTCGCTCAGGCTCTTTAGCATCTAGGGAGTTATGCAAGCGGATGGCAATACAAAGCGCATTCTGGTTTGGGCCGTTTGGCCCATGCGGGTTCTCATCGCGTGCGGCATCGCTATTGTTCTGACTTTCATTCCCTATCGAGCGATGGGAGGCAACCAAAAGCTCGACGAGATGAGTCAGCAGCTAACTCATGTTGAGAGAGAGATTGCAGAAACATCTCTCGACTTACGCCAGCGCATGCGGCGGGTCCAGGCGTTAAAAACCGATACCCGCGCGATTGAGAACATTGCCAGGGAAGAACTTCGAATGTTGTATCCCCACGAGAAAACCCTACGCTTGGACATCCAAGGGAGACAACCATGATAGCAAAGCCGTTGCGCCGTGCGCTGAGAGTTACTGGTGGGTTCTGGGCTGGTCTGCTTGCGTGCATCGCGCTAGCGGTTGGCGTGATTGATGCTGACTCTGTCCTCACCGGACGTCGGCCGTCTCCATTGGCAGTACTCTTCTTCGCCTCGGTCTTGGTGGTTCTCGTAGGCGCGATTGCCAGGCGACTTCGATTCCAAAAGCCCAGCGCGAGAGCACAGAGAGTGTCCCGATGGATGGCGATGTCCGAGACTTTCGCCGATTTGGAACTCGCCCTTGCTCTAATCGCCGCCGTGTACACAAGTATCCTCGCTACCGGTGGTTTTGAGTCACCGCTCTATCCCTTGCTCTACGCCCTAATCGCATTTTCTGCCACATTTCAGGCGCGGATCGCCGCTGTGGTTACCTTGGGCGCTGCACTCGTTTTGGAGTTTTCGTTGCTGCTAGCCGCTGGCGCAGACGGCTTGTCCGCTGTTATTTTTCACAGTGTATTCTTGCTTGGCGCGGCCGCCGTACACGGCTTGTTTCTACGCGGGCTCGTCGCTGCCTATCGCAAGGAACACAGTCTTCGGCTGGCGGAGGAACTACGCAAACAGAAGGAATCCGCGCGCGACTACAGGCTAATTTCAGTCGCGTTGGGGGCAGATAGCCGAGCGAAAAGAAGCCGGACAGAGGAGGAGGAGATACTTCGTTCGGGTTCTATCGCTTCGATTTCCTCATCCATGTACCATTCTCTATCGCTATTGTATCAGGCGCTAGATGCGCGATCCTGCGTACTTTTGTGGATTGATCCACGCGCTGATATGCTGAAATTGAAAGAAGTCGTGTCGGATTGCGATGCGGTACGAGAGGAGTCCTGGGTTCCTCTTGCTGGGGTGGTCAAAGCGGTAGTCCGAGACGGGAAAGCACTGCTCTTGCCACACTGCAAGCCAGGCCAAATTGCCTACTACGAAAGTGGCTTTGAACCAGGCGCCTTCATGGGAATTCCCGTGATGGAAGGCAGTCACTTGCGGGGCGTGCTTTGTATAGAACGTGAAAGTCCCTTCTCGGACAAAGAGCGGGAGCTCTGCGAAAGTGGGGCTGAGGAGATTTTGCGGGCAATTCGTTCAGAGCAGGTGTTTAGTTCGGTGGAACGAGCGAAGTACGAGCACGAGCGCTTCTACCAAGCCTCGTCAATGCTGTGCAAAGCGCTGACCCTTGAGCAAGTGCAGAATACAGCCTTTGCGGCGGTCTCAGAAATTGTCGGATATGACGTGGCAGTAATTTCGCTCTATGACAGGCAAACAAAGAAGCACAGTGTTTCCAGTGTTCGAGCTGGCGATCGAGCTGAGGAAATTCTCAATGTCACTCGACTGACAAATTTGGAGTTTAAGAGTAATTCTGGTCTCGTGTCGATGGTAGTGAAGAACAAACACTACCTGCCTACTGCGGGCGCACTGCGAGACCGAAATACTCCGGTCTTTGACACGAAAGTACGAGTGGAAGGGGAGTCCATCTTGGTACTGCCCTTGCTCAGTGCAGACGAGGCGCTTGGTACACTGACGCTATTGTCTATGAATAAGGGGCAATACCGCAAAGACACTCGTGAGATGCTCGGTGTGATTTGCAATCAGGTTGCCGTTTCAATGGAGAACGCGCTTATGTACAAGCGTATGGAAACCATGGCAACCACAGATGGTTTGACGAATCTAACCAACCATCGTTCGTTCCAGGAGCGCTTCCGCGACCTAGTGGGACGCTCGGAACGACACGGACATCAGGCGGCAATGCTGCTTTTCGATGTCGATCACTTCAAGAATGTTAACGACACCTACGGACATCCGGTCGGCGATGAAGTACTTCGGCAGGTGGCCAAGGTCCTTCGCGATGCTGTACGCAAAATTGACATTTCCGCGAGATATGGTGGGGAAGAGTTTGCCGTTGTTCTTGAGGCAACGGATCTGGAAGGAGCACTCGGACTGGCCGATCGCATTCGAGAGGATGTGGGAAATTTGGTTCTCGAGTCGGACCAAGGAACCTTTCAAATCACCATGTCTGTCGGTGTAAGTTCATTCCCTGCCGATGGCGCGGACACTGCAACCCTCATTGAGAGGGCTGACATGTCGCTCTATCACGCCAAAGAGAGCGGTAGAAACAAGGTAGTTTGCTATCGCGACTTTGACGCCCATCGTCGGCGAAAAGCATCTTAGCGCAGAGTGTAGCTATGCGCCAATCTCGGCAGATTCCGCGCAACGAGATCTCGGCAGAAGCACTATTTCTGTCCGCGTAGAGCTGCGTGAGTTTGACAAGAGCGGCCGAGCGCGGAATGATCGCTATTGTGCCAAGAAAGAATTATGTTCTAGATACGAACGTTTTGCTCCACAACCCCGGCTCACTTTTCGCCTTTGGGGACAACAACGTTATTGTTCCGATCTATGTGATCGATGAAATTGATACCTTTAAGAAGGACCTCAGTGACTTAGGGCGAAACGCCCGACAAGTCGCCCGAGAGCTGGACGAGCTTCGGAAAAAGGGATGTCTCAGTCAGCCGGTTGAGGTCGACAACGGCGGTACTGTCTCGGTCGCGCTCGGTCACAGATCGCCTCTGAACTCACCTGGCGATTCACGTAAGATGGACAACTTGATCCTTGAGCTTGCGTTGGAAGTTCAAAATCGAGATCGCAGCATAGTGACGGTTCTGGTCACCAAAGACGTCAACATGCGTGTGCGTGGCGATGCGCTCGGACTGACCACTACTGATTACGATGAACAAAATGTTTCGATTGAGGAACTCTATTCTGGGACCACTGAACTCTCGATTAGCGGAGAGAAAATCGATGAATTTTACTCCGAAGGCAGCGTACATTTAGACGAAGAACTCAGCGCAAACCAGTACATACTGCTGCGCAATCAAGACAATGTCGGACAAACGGCACTGGCTCGTTTCGATGGCGAGAAAAATTGCTTGGTTCCGGTTCGCAAACTGCGTGATGGCGTTTGGGGGATTCGTCCGCGCAACAAAGAACAGCACTACGCGCTGGACTTGCTGCTCAACGACGACATTAAACTGGTTACTCTTGTCGGAAAAGCAGGTACAGGGAAAACTCTTATCGCCTTGGCTGCCGGATTGCAAAAATGCCTGGAGGAGTCCAGTTTTCACAAGCTCTTGGTCTCGCGTCCCATCTTCCCTTTGGGCAAGGATATCGGCTTTTTGCCTGGCGATATCAACGAGAAGCTCAACCCATGGATGCAGCCTATCTATGACAACATCGAATTGTTGCTTGGAGTTAACCAAGCGGACAAACAAGAGGGGCGAAGCTACGCTGAACTCTTTGAACTCGGATACATTAACATCGAGCCGCTAACGTATATCCGGGGGCGCTCCTTGCCCTCGGTGTATATGGTTGTGGACGAGGCCCAAAACCTGACGCCTCACGAAGTCAAAACGATTATCACGCGAGCGGGCGAGGGAACCAAGATCGTTCTCACTGGTGATCCCTACCAAATCGACAATCCCTACATTGATGCGAGTAACAACGGCCTCACTACATTGGTCGAAAAATTCCGCAAAGAAGGCTTGGCTGGGCACGTTACTTTGGAAAAAGGCGAGCGTTCACAACTAGCCGAATTGGCGACTCAGATACTCTAGAGAATACTAGTGAGTGCCCCGTCGGCTAGGGTTTGCTACCGGCTTCAAATGGGAGTACAACCGCAAGAGTGATGGGGTACTCGCCCTGTCTCGCTCTACGCAATGCAGTTTACGTCTGTCTTACGTCTTGCGTCTTATGTCTTGCGTCTTGCGCCATACATCTAGAAGGATTTCTCATCCATGTTGCTAAAAAAAATCGTTGTAGCGGAAGACGATGACGCCATTGCATCTATGGTTACGATGGCTTTAGGTGATGCAGGGTATCTGTGCATTCGTGCGCGGGACGGTGAAGAGGCGTTGCACGCCACCAAGATGCATCAACCGGATCTCTTGGTTCTGGATGTGATGATGCCCAAAATGGATGGGCGGCAAGTCGCTGCAAAATTGAAGTCGGACGTGCTTTTGTCCAAAGTTCCGATATTGATGCTGACCGCGCTTGGTGACGTCGAAAGCAAGGTCGAAGGACTCGATGCCGGGGCAGACGACTACATGGCGAAACCTTTCGACTTGCGGGAGCTTGCCGCACGAATTCGCGCGTTGATACGAGCCAATCAGCGTGAGAGAGACCGCAACGCATTGACGGATTTGCCGGGCTCCTTCGGCGTAGACCAACATATCCAGGAATGCCTGGCTCGCAATGAGGAGATCGCACTTGTGCAAATCGGTGTGCATGGCTTCTCGGACAGTGTCATGGGGCAGGACCTGTCGGTCACCGAGGCATTTATTAAGTCTTTTGCCAACTTTCTTATCACGGCGGTTCGGACAAAGTCGGGGTATCTCGCTCATCTTGGCGGAACCGATTTCGTTGCCTCATGTAGTGCAGCGAATTTATCGGACATGATGGACGAGGTGATACGTGGCTTTGACAAAAGTGCGGGGCAGTGGATTGACCAAAGTGGTGATCTGCGTTTGGTTTCCGGGGCGGTGTTTTGTACCCAAGAGTGTGCTGCGGATGATGAACCCGGCTTCTCGAAACGATTGGCCAGTGCGATGGGGAAATCCCTAGCGGCCGAAGGATCGAACTACGTCCTCTTCGAGCAAATTTCCTGAAGACGGGAACAACGCTGATTCTTCAATCGGGACCGAAGACACTGTCGCTTCGTCCGAAGATCACGCGCATTCACCCACGGTTGCGTCCGGCGTCTCGCCAGGTGCAGTAGGCGGCGCCTCGTCTGCCGCCGTGTCGTCGTCTGCCGTCTCTGGTACCTCAAGTCCCAAGCAGGATGTCGCTCGGGTCGGAATGCGGCTCGGACGCTACGAACTCGACGGCGAATTGGGCGAGGGTGGAATGGCGTCGGTGTTTTCCGCCACCGACACCAAACTCGGTAGAAAGGTCGCCGTCAAGGTTCTCTTTCCTCACCTAGCGAAGCGCAAAGAAGCCGCTTCTCGATTCAAACGCGAGGCTAGGGCTGCCGCTGGTCTGGATCATGAGCATATATTGCGAGTTCTAGATGTCGGTGGAGGTGAAGTCGTCGGTGATGTACTAGAGCCGCCATACATTGTCTTGGAGCGAATCGACGGCTCGGACCTCGGTGAGTATTTCGGCGAAACCAACATTCCTATGGCTGAAATCGTAGCCGCCATTGGCGTCACGATGTGCAGTGCTCTCGAAGTGGCTCACGAGCAAGGGGTTGTTCACCGAGACATCAAACCAGCCAATATCATGGTCACAGACAAAGGCCGAATTGTACTCGCCGACTTTGGTGTGGCGCGGGTCAACGATGAAGACTCCGTAGTAACTCGGACAGGATCGCTACTTGGTACACCTGCGTACATGTCCCCCGAACAGGCGACCGGTGACGAGGTTGACGCTCGATCGGATGTCTACTCTCTCGGGGCAACACTGTACAAAATCGCAACCGGATCGTTTCCCTACGGCGGCGGAACTGCGCAGGTGGTCGCTTCAATATTGTCCGGTAACCGGCAGGAGGCTCAGCGTTTGCGACCCGCGGTCGGCGGCGAACTGAGCCGAGTTATCGAGAGGATGATGCACAGGGACGTGGACCAACGGTACTCCTCGGCGTCGGAAGCAAAGGCGGCGTTGCAGGAAATAGTCACCGGTGGAGGATACCCCGATGCGGACAAACTCTTGCGATCGTTCTTCTGTGACCCCGTAGCACTTGAAAAGACCATGCCGGCAAAGGTAATGGCAACCAGTATCGCTCGCGCTGCTAGGCTCGCAACGCAGGGGAGGAAAGCGCTAGCTCTATCACTTGGCGAACGGGTTTTGTTGATGGACCCGGACAATATTCAGGCTCGGGCAATTGTCCGAAACTTGGTCACAGGAAAGAATCCACAGGTTTGGGTCGCGGTTGCGGGGCCGATGGTAGTAACGGGAGCCGTTGCATTCGCGTTTTGGGGCTACTCTCCTGGGGAAGCGCCACCCATTTATGTAGAAGACGCGGCCCCCTTGGATGCAACTACTCTTGTTGACGCCGGGGCAGCGAAGGACGCGGCTTACAATGTACAGCCGGGCAGTGTACAGCCGGGCAGTGTGCAACCAGGTGATATCGCTGACGCCAACGGGGACACTGCTCCAGCCAACGCCGACGTCCGGACGAAAAAACCACGAATCAGGCCCAAAGAAGAACTCAAACTGAGCCCGGACGCATCTCCCCTAGTCGGACAACCAGATCCAATCGACGCAGGTAGTGGACAGGCGCTAGTCCCAGCAATAGCGCTGAAGCCGGCTTCTCTCATCGTTAATATTCGCCCCTGGTGTGACGTTTGGGTGGATGGCGCGAAAGTCGGCCGGGCATCGGCGAGTACGGTATTTTCGGTCAGTCCGGGGACTCACAGGGTGGAGTGCAAGCAGGAGACAACCGATTTATCTTGGAGCAAAACTGTCACGCTAAAGCCGGGTGAAAAGAAAACGCTCATGGGGTCGGTACTATCGGCCGTGCCCTTGACGCTGCGTCTGAGCAAGGGCGATAGCGCCAAAATCGATGGGCTCTTGTACAAAAACGGCGCAACCCATTCGTTTAAAGCCGGACGGCATCGCATTGAAGTGTACAAAGACGGAAAGTCGATTTCGGCCGCGGAGTATCTCGATTTGCGTGAGCGCTGCACGCTCCGGGACAAACCCAACCTGGGATGCTTCAAGCGTTAATTTCTCGCGACATCGATGTCGCGATTGCGCACGACATTAATGTCGTAAAACTGGGCTTCGGACAAAACCGGCCGCCTCTAAATACTTAAAATTACGGGTAGCGATCTAGGTACGCTGGTTGCATTACGAGGAATTCGTACTTCTGCTACTCATCGGCCAATGAAACCCTATACTCGCTACAAGTTCTAGCCCACGATGCAAAATGCCTTGACCTATCTTTCCCCCATTCATAGAGCCTGTGAAACTCTCGCGAAAGCCGGCGGTATAGGACTGTTGGCGACAGCGTGTTTGAGCGCATGTTTTTACGACGAGGTAATCAATGAAGAGCCTCAACCAGGAATTCGCTTGGTGCCGACTGGGTCGACTGGATTGCATTACATTGGCGATGTACTGCAATTTGATGCGACCAAGACCATCGACGATGGTGATGAGCTCACTGCAGAGTGGACGGCCTTTGCCTGTGTCGCGCCCGGAGACTGTCGGAAACTCAGCGATGTTTCGTACAAGTCGATCGCTACTCGATTTACTGTCCCGGTTCTTACCCACGAGACCATTGAAGTTCAGTTGCGAGTCGTCGACCGTTTTGGCGCAGTACGCTTGCAGCCCGATCTCCTCACCTCGGTGATCAGCAATCGATTTCCAAGCATTGATATACAGCAGCAAGGGACTCGCGAAGAAGATGACGCCTATGTCTTGGGCTTGCCGATTCACTTCGTCGCGCTCTCTATGTCCGAGAATTCACTGGGAGGCACGGAACTATTGCCTGTGTTGCGGGATTTGGACGGAGACCTGACAACGATTTCCTGGCAGCTATTGCCACCTTCGGGGTCCAATGTCGCCAATCGGGTATTTGAGGCGGAAGGAGACACCGGATACAGGCTGATACCGGACATCCCCGGTGAGTGGACTATCGTTCTCGGCTCAGACGATGGTTACGGCGGCACGGCAGAGATTCGCACGAAACTCGTTGTGGCCGAAGACGGTCCACCTTGCTTGACAGTGATGAGCCCGCAGCCGGTTGATGACGGCTTCTATCCAATGGACAGTCTCGACGAGCCCAGGCGATTTTCTGTGCTCAGCGTAGTTGATGCCCTCGACTCTTTTCCCCGGGAATCCGGCGCCGATCCTGTTTTTGGCGAAACCAGCTTTGAGTGGCTATTGCGGGTTCCGGGAGCAAGCGAGTTTGTTGCAATCCCAGGGGTCGTCACCGCGAGTTATGTTGTCGATCCGGCAGTGTATCAACCTGGGGACACCCTAGAACTCAGGGTTGAGATCTCGGACAGAGTGTCCGGGCCCGAACGCGTGTTGCCCTGTGCCAACGATGTCTGGAGCTGTGCCTTAAACACCGGATCGAAGTGCTTTCAGCGCAAGAGCTGGGGAGTGGAGATCCGATGATTCGACAATTTGCGGTGCTGGCGTTACT
>JAESTW010000679.1 GCA_016763395.1 Kofleriaceae bacterium | reverse complement strand
ATCGAGGTAGCGGTCGAGTTCATTGCGGTGAGCGAGATAAAACGCGGTCCCGCCGTAGACCTGCTCGAAACCAAACTCTTTGAATGCAGTTGAAGAACCTTCACTCGCAAGTTGGTTTGCTGTTCTACTTGCTACTTCCGTTATTCTATTGAAATTACCTATACCATTATATCGGGCAGATATTTCAGGAAACCCAAGATGAAATATTGTGAGTTCATTTTCACGGCCCGCTTTCTTTGCCTCACCTATTACTCGCTTCATTAATTCAGCATCACCTTTTGGATCAAAAACGATCACAATATCACCGCGATTTATATCTTGAGTGATCAGAACTTCTCCAAATCGAGACTTACCTACACGCGTTGTTCCCAGTACTAACATATGGCCTACACGTTCAGACAGCCCCATAAAAACCTTCTTTTCATCAAGTTCAACTGAATGAAGCTGTGGCTTTCCTCCAATTGGCGGCAGTGGCCTCACGGGATTAAGCGCCGAATCAGATGATAATTTTTTTGCGATATGACGAAGAAAGAATTTATTCTCCCACTCCGTTTCTTTTTCACGAGCCCATATATAAGATCGGGGCATATCTATATAGTGCCTTGAACTTGGGTGTAATGTTTCTTTTAACCTCTGCGTGTGTTTCTGAGTCCAACGAAAACCATTACCTAAATATAATTTGTGTTGCGAAACCGGAATGTCTTTAGACGGCATTGAAAGAACAGGCATTCTCCGAAGATTCCTTTGGTACCGCCAAATATAAAGAAGTTCTTTCAACCTATATAAACCAAAGGCTACTAGGAAGGTCCCTGTTGCAAAGGCTACCAATGGCGTCATCATAACCGCCCATGGTGCTACAAACGCTACTGCTGCCGCCATAAAGCTAGTTAGAACTGTCCATATTTCAACTTTTGGGCGAAGCATTACCTCCAGTGTCGTAGCAGCCATTATTGCTCAATAAACTGCTTACTAATTAATACTGGGTAATGCTTAAGGTGAAATTGCTTTGCTAAATCTACAGCAGGTGCAGGAATTATTTTCAAACCTTTTGCGGCATGTGAAATTCGCTCTAACTCTTGCCTACTTTCAACTTCAACAAGCATTCCTATCGCATCAATTCTAATAAGTAACGCTTTATTTTTAAGAAGCCATTTATATGAAAACTCATCATTACCAAATAAAAAAATTGGGTTTGTTAAATAAGGTTGATTAATGCCTCTCTTTTTAACGTAACCTGGCGATAAATTTGGTGTCGAAATAGGCAAGGGGTTAAAGACAGTAATGGGCTTAACTTTTTTAGGGTTATAAATTTTAATTGTGTCTGTATAGGGCGCGATAGAAACAGTTTGTCCAGAATCATAAATCACCTTCGGAACAGCATTTGCACTAAATGGAAATAAAAAAATAAATATGATGAGAATAGATTTGTTCATTCCTATGAGATCCTTTTGTATTGCTCTTTTACGCGTTTTTTGTAAAGCTCAGCTCTCGCCTTTTGTGCTGGTTTCCTTCCAGGTGAATGATAATCTCCCACACAAACCCACCAGTTTTTTTTCCGCGAATAACAAGATTTAAGTATTTGCGCACTTACTCGCATGTTGTGAAATGGGTCTAGTGCATCCCATGTTGTCTTAAGTTTTAATTTATGATATTTCCAATTAACTTGCATCAACCCAATATCAACAATCCTTTTTTGAGCTACAAATTTACTTAGAGCCACCCACGCTTGTTTTCTATTCGTATAACGATAAGCCTTTCCCTCAACATTTAATGTCCAAGGCCAAGGCATTACTTTTGTTGAATATATCTTCTTCCTGCTTTCAACCATGGCTATGGAAAAAAAGATCTTGGAGGGTATTCCATAAGCATAAGCAATTGCTTGGTATCCCGCTGGGACTTGAATTTGTTGCGCATTAGCACTAGTGCTTAACAATAAGGAAAAGAGAATTATGAAATACCTTTTCATGCCGTTAAGGGTGTTTTTTTATAGTTTTGTTTAATATATAAAGAAGACACAACCTCGTTTATACACTGAGGAATCATTTTTTCACCCATCCATAATCTAGCGGCATCTTCATTATCGATATTGCATGCAATAGTTATTTCACTATAAGAACTTCCCGAATAAACCACCCATTTATTTTCTAGTTCGTTTAGCAAAATAGGTTCAGCTGTATATTCAGGTATTAGGCTCTTGAGTATTACAAAAACATGTTTTTTAACGCGCTCTAAAATGACTACATCGGTGATTTTTTGAACGACATTTATGCAGACATCCCATATAACCGATTGATTTAATCTCCTTTCTATAATGACTCCCCACGTAAAGGGGTAAAACCTTAAATCTTCAGGGTGTTTTGTTGTCTTTATACTTTCAACATCTCGTAACACTGATAGAGGCTTTGCGCTGCTATCAAAAACACGACTCCAGCCCGATTGAAAGTAGCCATCACTATTTCTATTTATATTAATTACTTTCATAACTTTAGTAACTGATTGCCTCTCAGAATAGCGGCTATAGGCACACTTGACGTAAAGCCAAAGTATTTATTAATAAGCTGCTTATCATGGTTAAGGGTAATCTTTCCTTTTATAAGTTTACGTCTGTCTAGGCCATTCCGTTGCGACCAGTCCCTTAGCTTTTTGTCGTCCTTACCTTTTGTTGTGTCTGTAAAGTAAATATCGAGTTGTACTTTTTTTAAATTATCTAATTGACGACGGATATTTAAAATCTTTGATTCACATCTTGAACAATCGTTTAAGCGAACAAATAGAAGTACTCTGTCCCCATCTGATATTTCTAAACCACGCGGTTTGTTTGCTTTAGCCTGATCCCTAATTTGCTTTAGCTTCTGCATATCAATAATTTGACTATTACCATTAAGCTGCTTTGCTGCATCGTCATAGGCAAATTGGAATTTCAGAACTTTCTCTGTATCCTCACGCATGACTTTCGCCCATGCTAAAGCATATTTTTTACGTTCTTTATCCCCTTCTGCATGAATACCTAAAACTTCAAGAGGTGAAATACTTTCCACACTCAGGCTACCCCTAATACCACGCATTAGTTGCTGATATTTGCCCCACTCAATTTCATTCAATCCCCACTGCTCACGCGTAACCCTTTCAATTTGAGCCGAAGACTCGTTTAGATATGAATGCTCAACTTTTGTTTTATCAACTGCCTGTGCAACTGAAAATAGACTACATAACAAGAGCCCAAATAATAATTTCATCCCTTTAAGCATTTCAGAAATTAGACTTGTGGATGTAAAACGAGTGTTTTACCTCTCGCGTTTACAAGCACAACTTTTTTCTCGGAAATAAAGTTCACTTGCCACCCATCAACTGATTCATTCGTTCGTAGTAATCTCAGTTTTCCATGGGTATCAATTAGCTGTACATACTTGTACGCTCCCCATTGGTCAATACCAATAACCTTGTATTTTGGTTTTACTGCGACTCTTACCTTTCTTTTAGCTTTATTAACTTTCTTTGCGGCTACTTTTTTGGGCTTGAAATAGTTTTCAATTTTAGTAGTGATCACTTCAACTTGTTTTTTCAAACTGTCGAACGTGGAAGTATTACTTTCCACTTTAGCTAAAACGTTAGAAATCTTCTCTTCTAATGCCGTTAGGCGGTTATTAACATCCTCTTTTTGAGATTTATTGCTTAAGAGCATGTTTCTTATTGTTTCATTAAGAAGGTCTATTTCTGCTTTATTTGACTCAGGGGTATCAACTACAAAAGTAACTTTTGTTGGATCTTCAACCAAGGGGCCCTCCTCTTTTTCTTCTGAGCACCCATTTATGAATATGACCGAAACTACAACGAAAGCAGCAATAATGATTTTATGATTATTTTTCATTTCAACCTCTAATTTTTTACGTACATAATGGTTCTGAAAACGTTATTCTGTTTTAACTCAAATGCATTTCCAGCCAGCATTGATAATGCGGCTCTGAGAGGCATCGTTTGAATATGCCGATGTGCTTCCGGCAGTGGATTAGCCATCATTATTTTTGTTTCTTCGTTTTGTTGACTAAGATCAAGAAGCACGTACCCACTTCGCATGAGTAAGAATTCAACCGCTTCTTTTACTGTTGAAATTGAACGTGGAATATTCGTTGAGATATTAATGCTCAATAAATCTAGTTGTTCAGGTAAGGGTTTTAAAGATACCTTGGTATAGCGGTCTGTTTTAACTGTGTTTTGTTCAGTAATAACTGAAGTGTAACCCGGCTGTTTTATTTCGACCGGCATTATTACTGTAGGCTTAGCTTCGCCAGATATATTGTCTTGTCCTGGTTGCTCAACAGGTTGGAGAGTTGTACAGCCTGACATAAAAACAACGAGAGCTAACATTGATATTGATGTAGTTTTTTTCATATTGATGTCCACTTTAAAGGTGGAGGCATCATGGTGTTTACCTAAATTTACCGCAATAATAAATGGGATTTATTTAACACCAGTTTTAAACAAAAACGGGTGTCTTGCTTAAGTTATGTCTTATTAGAATTTTCTAGAATCAATTCTAGTACTTCGTTAGGTGAATCTATTTGATCGAATCTCATATCAATAGAACCTGTTCCTGATGCAGAAAATTCAAGTGAACCTGTTTTTAAAAATCGATCTGAGAGTGATCTCCGTAACGTTGGAGTTTGGATGTCCTTGTATTTTATAACCTTTATATCTTTTGCCCAAATACCGTCATGTACTCTAATACCTTCTGAATCAATAATGTATTTTTGGGAATAAATGCGATATAGACATTTTATAAAATACATTGCGAAAAGCATAATTCCTATAAGCTCAAAACCTCCATGTATTTGATTTATAAAAGAAAGAATCCCTGTGTTATTTATAGCTGTTATTAATGCTACGGTTAAATTTTCAGCATTAAAGAAAATCAGCAACCCTGCAGATAAGGGGAAAAAATAACTGAGTATTATTTTATTAGATGGGTGTAACTCTATAACAGCTTCGTTGATTTCTGGTGTTACAGCTTTTCTACATTCAAAATGACCGCTTTCAATTTCGTGAATTATATAAATTTCACCAGTATCTTTGATTAATTGATCTCGTTCTATCTCTGCCGAAGCAAAGTTATCGTGTAATTTTATACCCATTATTCGTCTCAAAAGTTAACAAAGGTTAATTTGAAACATCATGCTTTATTGTCTTAAATAAACAATATTTAATGGGATTTTATTTTGTTCGATTTTTTACAATATTAGAATTTAGATATTCCAAGTATCAATTCGTTCACCGGGTAATCGTGATGCTGGGAAGTTCCCTATTGGTTCAACAGGTAATAAATCTGTGTAGCGAACTTCTTGTGGCTCAAAAATACCAGTATCGGGATTTAAGCATGCAGTTACTCCGTTGAAGATAGACATAATTCGTTCATTTGTACCTATCTGGAAATTTAAACACCTCTCCCCTCTTCCACTATAACTGCGTGTTACACCATAGACCCAAAGGCTTCCCCAGTATGGGTGTTTCCAAGAAAGTATATCGCCTTGTTTCATTGTGCCTATTCTGCTTTGGATGATTTTTTCTATACGAGAATCATATTGAATAGTTTGCCCAGGATATGTCTTATTATCACGTCCCTTTTTAGTATCTAACCATATTCCAGCAGCAGCTCTTATCAGTTTACCTTCACGTTTAATCCTAGCTTCCTGCGTATTGTTTGGAAGTTGAAAGAAATTATCTAGTAAGGTGATATTCAATATGTTTTGGGCCGTATTTTGTATATTTTCAGACGCTAAACTTTCGCTAATACCCGTTTCATTGTAAGTTTCTGTCGCACTCTCTATCGCTTTTGATGCAGCACCACTAATATCTGTATTTTCGTAAGTTTGTACGACGTTATCTATGGCTTATGAAGTTGTATCAGAAATTTGATCAACTGTTGGGATGGTTTCACAGGCTGTAACTAAAAAAGAAAAAACTAATACAAAAATAATCTTTTTCAATTTAATTTATTCCCTGAATTGATATTTCATCAACAGCTGTTGCAATATTCCTAATGAATATCTTCTTTGATGCGTTCTTGTTTAGTTCATTAAAAATCAAAAGATATCGTTCACCGATACTTAAGTTTAAGTTATTTTGCCATATCTGATATACCCAGTGGCTTTCAGTAATTGTAAGTACTCTTGGCCGACCAAATGCATTATCTAGTTGGAATGCATTCCTAAGGAATTTATATTTTTTAGGACTCAAACCATATTCGTCATACATAAATCTCTTGGTTGCCCCTGCTTTAATGAGGGAATCAATAGTTTCTTTATGGCTTCTTTTTTTCTGCATCAAAAGCTTTGCTATTTTAAAGTTCTGATGGTTGATTTTAATTGTAACTATATCTTCAGGTGCGTTATTAACGAGATCCGTAAGTTGCCTACACGATAAGGTTAATAGTTTATGAATATTAGTATCACTTAAATGTTTTTTGGATTGAGAGTCTTTGTGATGCTCTAACTCATCCACTAAAAAACAAATTAATCTATATTGTTCTCTTGTGGATTCGAGAAGTATTGGCTCAACTACACTTTGATCTGATATGAATTGATCAATTGGTTTTTCATTGAACTCAATATTTATAAGATCGAGTTTTAATTTCGATATAGTAACTATTTCGTTTGGTCTTAAATCAACTTGCTGTTGAGAATTAAGAATTTGTCGTATTACTTGTTGTTTTAAGTCCATTTAAAAACTGAAAGTCGCGAAAAAGGTCTGCATTGTATTGTTTCCCCTTGTTTTTTTAAAGTGTCTTTTTAAAAGAAACCTTTAGTGTCACGTGACACCTTTCAAAGGTGGCATAGTTTTTAGAATATTAATTTATTAATCTATATAATTGAGATTTAAAAACACTATAGATATCAACAGCATAAAGTACTATTTATTATTGGGAATACGTTAAACATTATTGGGAATACGTCTGTGGGTTATTGGGAATACGTTAAACATTATTGGGAATACGTTGGGGATAAGTTTTCTGTGGATAACTCTCATAATGGCTTTTTTATTCCTTTATTATCATTTGTT